>NZ_NOXS01000026.1:0-274 GCF_002251735.1 Elstera cyanobacteriorum
CAACACATATAACTCCGTCACCCTCTCCAAAAATATACGCCCTCAAGCAGCGCAAAGCGCGGTAGCGCAAAAAACACCGTCCTAAAGCAGCGCTACGCGCGGTAGGACAAAAAAACACCGTCCTCAAGTAGGCCAAAGGCCGGTAGGACAAACAAGCGCGCTCAAGTAGGCGTAAGCCGATAGCGCAAAAAAATAACGCGGGGTGGAGCAGCCCGGTAGCTCGTCAGGCTCATAACCTGAAGGCCGCAGGTTCAAATCCTGCCCCCGCAACCAA
>NZ_NOXS01000026.1:286-102852 GCF_002251735.1 Elstera cyanobacteriorum
CGGTAGGACAAACAAGCGCGCTCAAGTAGGCGTAAGCCGATAGCGCAAAAAAATAACGCGGGGTGGAGCAGCCCGGTAGCTCGTCAGGCTCATAACCTGAAGGCCGCAGGTTCAAATCCTGCCCCCGCAACCAAAAAAGACCAAAATCCCCGCAAATCAAACGATCTGCGGGGATTGTTATCTCTTTATTCTGGGATCGGTGGAACTGCGGGTAGAGGCTGCTGCCGACCGCTCTATTTGGGGGCGGGGGCAGCAGATATCGCAGGATTAAATCCGCGCCACCACGCTTTTCAGTTTGCAGTAGCTGCGCAAGCCTTCCATGCCCTTTTCGCGCCCGAAGCCCGATTGGCGGTTGCCGCCGAAGGGAACCTCGATCCCGCCCGCGAAATATTCGTTGATATAGATTTGTCCAGCATCAACCTCCCGTGCGTAGCGATAGGCTTTGCTGAGGTCGCGGGTATAGATCCCCCCGACCAGCGCATAGCGGGTGGCATTGGCGGCGGCGATGGCTTCGTCGAAGTCTGACACGATCTGCACGGTTAGGACGGGGCCGAAGATTTCTTCCTGCACCAGCGGATCATGGCTATCGCGCGCCATCACCACGGTCGGCTCGAAGAACCAACCGCCGCTATCGCATTGGGCAATGGCACCGCCGGTCAGGAAGTGATTGCCTGCCGCTTTGGCGGCGGCCACATGGGCATTGATGCGGGCGAGATGTTCGGCGGAATTCACCGGCCCCATGTCGCAATCCGACAGACCGTGACCGAGGCGGATGCCCCGCACGCGGGTGCGCAGGGCATCGAGGAAATCATCGGCAATGCTGCGATCCAGGATCAGGCGGGAACCGGAGGAGCAAATCTGCCCGGCATTCTCGAAAATCGCTTCCATCAGCCCGTTGAGGGCAGCGTCCTGGTCGGCGTCGGCCAGCACGGTGAAGGGCGATTTACCGCCGAGTTCGAGCAGTAGGCGCGTCACATGATCGGCGGCGCTGCGCATCACCCACTGCCCCGTGACGACCGAGCCGGTGAAGGTGATGTGATCGACGCCGGGATGGGCGACCAGCGGTGCGCCCGCGTCCGCCCCGGTGCCGGTAACGACGTTCAGCACGCCCGCCGGCAGCCCGGCGCGGTGGAGAAGGTCGGCGAGCAGCAGGGCGGTCAGGGGCGTCTGCTCCGCCGGTTTCGCGACCACGCTGCAGCCTGCCGCCAGGGCCGGGGCGATGCCGCGCGCTGCGGTCGAGATCGGGTAATTCCAGGGGATGATTTGGGCCGCGACGCCAATCGGTTCTTCCAGCGAGAAGCCGATATAATTGCGGTCGAGCGGGAAGCGGTCGCCATGCAGCTTATCGGCGGCCCCGGCGTAATATTCGAACGCCCGGGCAACGCCGCGCACATCGCCCTCGGCCTCCGCAAGCCGCTTGCCGCTATCGAGCGTTTCGGCCACGGCGAGGCGCGGCGCTTCTTCCCGCACCAAGGCCGCGGCGCGGGCGAGGATGCGGCCGCGTTCTGCCGGGCTAGCACTCCCCCAGGGGCCTTTCAGCGCCTTGCGCGCGGCAATTACCGCGCGGTCGATATCCTCGGCAGTGCCCGCCGCAAACCGCGCGAAGGCGACCGCGCGGCCCGGATCGAAGCTCGCAAAACTCTCGCCGCTGGCGCCGGGAACGAAGGCCCCATCAATAAAATGCTGGGTCGGTAGGCCGCTGAGCGTGCCGGTAGCGACCGCTTCGGCGATCAGTTTATTCCGGTCAATGATCACGCTTCCACCTCGCTTACCTGATAGGTCGCGGCGTCAAGCCACGCCGGGTTGATCTCGATACCCCAGCCCGGGCCTTCTGGGATTTGCACCCTGCCGTCCTTGGCGACCAGCGGATTGCGCAGCAGCCCGGTTTCCCAAGGATAGTAATCCGGCCCTTCGATGGAGAACTCCACATAGGGCCCGGCATTCTGAATGGCGCCCATAATGTGCAGGGTGAAGGCGGTGACCAGCGATTGATTGGCGGAATGGGGGGTGACGGGAATGCCCGCCTTCGCCGCCATGTCGACCACTTTCAGGAAGCGGTTGACGCCGCCGATATAGCAGACGTCCGGCTGCACCACATCGACGACGCGGGTTTCGATCATGTAACGCCACAGGGTCAGGTCGCAGTCCTGCTCGCCGCCGGTCACGTCGAGATCGAGCGCTTCGCGCACCTCGCGGGTCCAATGATGTTCCCAATAGGGGCACGGTTCTTCGAAATGGACAATGCCGTGATCTTGCAGGAAATGGCCGACGTCGATGGCTTTTTTCGGCGAATAGGCGGAATTGCCGTCCACCAGCAGCGTGGCGTGATCGCCCAAGGCCTTGCGGACCATCGGGACGATGGCATCGGTACGGCCCGGCCATTCATCTTCGTCATGGCCGCATTCCTTGCCGACGCGGAATTTGAAGGCGGTATAGCCGAACTCCTGCTGCAAGCGCTTCATCCGGTCGGCCTCGGCCTCCGGGGTGATCTCGCCGCGCTTCATCGAGGAGGCATAGACCGGGAAGGGCCGGGGGGTGCCGCCCAACAGCTCGCAGACACTTTTGCCTTCGATCTTGCCGCGGAGGTCCCACAGGGCGGTATCAAGGCCGGTCAAGGCGCGGAAAAGATAGGAGCAGGGGAATTTATGTTCCCGTTCCGGGATCAGCGTTACCAGCGCGTCGATATCGAGCGCGTCTTGCCCCAAGGCCCAGCGGGCGACCTGACGGTGAAAGACTTGGGCGGTAATGTCGGAATTGTAATTGGACAATTGCCCCCAGCCCTGGCGCCCATCCTCGGTGGTGACGCGGACGAAGCCGCAGGCTTGATTGGCGAAGGTTTCGAGCCGTTTGATTTTCATGATGCCGCTGGCCACCCTGTCTCGGAAATCCGTATGGCATCGAATTTAAAGTGGAATGGTCTGTTTCTAAGGGCCATTCTGCCGAAAATAACCAGACCAATTTGCGAGGGGACCAATGGTCCGTTGGGCACGCGGGGCTTTACTCGAATCGCTAACGATCGACCGGTCGGTGCCGCGCCGTCTGGGGCTGCAAATCAGCAATGGTCTGCGCGATCTGATCGTCGCAGGCTCCCTTAAACCGGGCGACCGTTTGCCGGCGACGCGGACCTTGGCCAAGGAATTCGGCGTTTCCCGCGCGACCATTGTCGAAAGTTTCGACCGGTTGATTTCCGAAGGCATTTTGGAAACGCGGGTCGGGGCGGGTACCTATGTCGCCCAAAGCCTGCCCGCCGATCCGCTGCCGAAGACCGCGCCGACGCTCGACCCGCCCCCCGCCCACATTCGCCCAAAGGAGATGGACGGCGCCGCCAACCGCTTCGGTGAACGGCTGGTGCATGCGCCGCGCCCCTTCACGACGGCGATGCCCGCGCTCGATGCGTTTCCGATGGCGCAATGGGCGCGGCTGTCGGCGAAACATTGGCGCGGGCGGCGGAACGATATTCTGGGCTATCCCGAAGCCCTCGGCTATCGCCCGCTGCGGCAGGCCGTGGCGGCACATCTGCGCATCAATCGCGGCATCGTCTGCGATTGGCAGGAAGTGATCATCACGGCGGGGGCGCAACAGGCGTTTCATCTGATCGGCACGACCCTGGCCGCGCCGGGGGATCGGGTGTGGTTCGAAGAGCCGGGGGCGATTGGCGCGCGCAATTCGCTGATCCTCGCCGGGCTAGACCCCGTGCCGGTGCCGGTGGATGCCAGCGGCCTTGATGTGGAGGCCGGGGTCGCGCTGGCGCCGGAATTCCGCCTCGCCTTCGTGACGCCTGCCCATCAGCAGCCCTTGGGGATGAAGATGAGCCTGGAGCGCCGCCTTGCCCTGCTGCGCGCGGCGGGGGCGGCGGGGGCCTTTGTCATCGAGGATGATTGGGACAGCGAGTTCGCGTTCTCCGGTCGTCCGGTGCCGCCGCTGCGCAGTCTCGATACCGGCGGGCGGGTGGTCTATGTCGGCTCGTTCTCCAAATCGCTGTTTCCGGCCCTGCGCATCGGCTTTCTGCTGGCGCCCGACGGGCTGGCCGATCATTTCCGCCTCAGTCTCGATGCGGCGGCGCCCGGGGTGCCGACGGCATTACAGGCGATCTTGGCCGATTTTCTCGACGAAGGGCATTTCACCACCCACGTCCGCCGAATGCGCAAGCTCTACGCCGACCGGCATCAGGTGTTGCAGGCGGCAGCCGCCGAGCATTTAGCCGACTGGCTGGACGTTGTGCCGACCGATATCGGCATGCATACGGTCGGTTGGGTGAAGCCGCCGCTGAATGCCGACCGTTTGGCCCGCGCTGCCGCCGACCAAGGCGTAACCTTGACGCCCGTGGCGCGCTTTGCCCTGCGGCCCTATCCCAAGCAGGGTGTGGTGCTGGGCTTCAGCGGCTTTAGCGAGAGCCAATTGCTCACCGGGGTGCAGGCCTTGCGATGTGTGTTCGATACGCTTGCGCACACGCTATAGGGATCATTCGGATTTTGCGGTTTTCGTGCTACCTTACTTAAAGCGAAAATTGGTCTGCCACTTTTGCCAGAATGGCCCTATCTTCCAGACCAATCGCCCCGTAGCGTTTTTAAAAATAAGAATAGGGTTAGGGTTTCTTCACACGACTTTTCCGGGAGAGGGAAAAATGACGTTACGCCGTTTGCTGTCCAGCGTTTTCGCCGCCTCGGCGCTCGCCTTCGTGGCCATTCCGGCCGAAGCGCAGACCCTGCGCCTGCTGACCTGGGGCGATTATGCGCCGGAAGCGCTGATCAAGAAGTTCAAGGACGAAACCGGCATCACCGTGCAGGTGACGCTCTCCAACAATGAAGACATGATCTCGAAACTGCGGGCCACCGGCGGCGCGGGCTTTGATCTTGCCCAGCCCAGCCAGGACCGCATCACCGGCCCGCAGACCGAGTTTGGTTTCTATAAGCCGCTCGACCTCACGAAGATTGATACCAGCCAGTTCATCCCCGATCTGCTCGAAGCCTCGAAGAAGAATACGACGCTGGACGGCAAGGTCTATGGCGTCGCCCACCTGTGGGGTACCGCCGGTCTCGTGGTGAACAAGGCCAAAGCGCCGGACGTGAAGGGCTGGGGCGATCTGTGTACCGATGCCTATAAGGGCCGCGTTTCGATGCGCCTGAAGCGGATCGCTCTGCTTGGCATGGCTTATGCGAATGGCGACGATCCCTTTGCGGCCTATTCGGATAAGGCCAAATACGGCGCGATTATTGAAAAGGCTGGGGCCAAGCTGGCCGCCTGTAAGCCGAATGTGAAGGCCTATTGGACCGGTTCAGACGCGCTGAACAATATGCTGCGCTCCGGCGAAGTGGTGGCGGCGGAAGGTTGGGATTCCTCGGCCTTCAAGCTCAATGGCGAAAACCCGGATATCGTCTTCGTCGCCCCGACGACCGGCGCCCTGGGCTGGATCGATACTTTTGCGCTGCCCGCCAAGGGCCAGGCCGACGATGCCGCCTATAAGTGGATCAACTTCGTCATGCGCCCGGATAATGCGGCGGCCATCGTCGATGCATCCGGTAGCTTCTCTGCCTCGAAAGGGTCGGACGAAAAAGTGTCGGAAAAAATGAAGAAGCCGTTCCAAGCCTTCTTCCCGCCCGCCGTTATCGCCAATATCAAATGGTTCCCGGCGATCCCGGCTGGTCTTGAAGAAATGGAAGGCAAGATCCTCGATAAGATCGCGGCGCAGTAAGCCCCGATAACGGCCCCGCCGGATCGGTTGCCCCGGTCCGGCGGTTGCTGGCGAGGAGATAGGCCCAACGGGCCGCTGTTTCAGGATAGTCTGATGGCCTATGATCTCGAGTGCGTCGCGCTCGCGAAATCCTTTGCGGGTTTCACGGCGGTTGATCGCATTTCTTTGGAAGTGCCCCAGGGCACGTTTTTCTCGATCCTCGGCCCGTCGGGCTGCGGCAAGACCACGCTGATGCGCATGATCGCAGGGTTCGAGCCGCCAACCTCGGGCGATATTCGCATCAATGGCGCGTCGATTTTGGCGACGCCGCCGAACATGCGGCCCGTCAATATGGTCTTCCAGCATTTGGCGCTGTTCCCGATGATGAGCGTTGCCGAAAATATCGGCTACGGTCTGCGCTGCCGGGGTGTGGCACGCGAAGATATCGCCAAGCGGGTGGACGAGGTTTTAACGCGCATCGGCCTGCCCAATGCTGGGCCGAAGCGGATCAGCCAGCTTTCGGGCGGGCAGAAGCAGCGCGTGGCGATTGCCCGCTGCATGGTGCTCGACCCGGCGGTGCTGCTGCTCGACGAGCCGTTGGGCGCGCTTGATTTGAAACTGCGCGAGCATATGAAGATCGAACTCAAGCAGTTACAGCATCAGTTCGGCACCACCTTCGTTTATATCACCCACGATCAGTCGGAAGCCTTGGTCATGTCCGACCGCATGGCGGTGATGAACGCCGGGCGCTTCGAACAGGTCGGCACCCCGCAGGAGCTATATTTTAAGCCGCAAACCGCTTTTGTTGCCGGGTTCGTCGGCGATAGCCAGCGCTGGCGCGGCACAGTGACGGCGCGGGTGGCGGACAGCGTAACCGTGCGCACCGAGGGCGGTTTGACGCTGACCGGCGTTGCCGCCGGGATATCCGAGGTCACGAACGGCGCCAGCGTCGATATCTTCGTCCGGCCCGAATCCATCGATCTGATGCGGGGCGAGGCGGCATCGAGCGCGGCGAACCGGCTAAGCGGGACGATCGAAACGCTGTTCTTCAACGGTGCCAATAGCCGCGCGATGGTGAAGCTGGCGGGGGGCGATCTGATCGCCGTGGCCCTATCGGCGACGGCGGGGTTTGGCGATCTAACGGTTGGCCTACCGGTCACCCTGGCTTTTGGGGCCGAGCATTTGCTGGTCTTCCCAGCCCAGGGGGCCGCATGAAAGCCGCATCCGTTGGGGGCAGCACCGCCCGCCTAGGGCTGCTGCTGGTCTTCGCGCCTTTCTTTTTGTGGATCGCGCTGCTGGTGATTATCCCGCATATCGATCTTCTCATTCTGTCGCTGCGGGAAAAAGTGGCGCCGCGCGTCTATCAAGCCGGGTTCGGAAATTACATGCAGTTCTTTGGCGAGCGCGTGTATGTGATGGCGCTGCTGCGCACCTTCCTGATGTCGGTGACGGCGACGGCGATTACCTTGGCGGTGGCCTTTCCCATCGCCTATTACATCGCCAAGATCGCGCGCGGCAAAACCCGCAATATCCTCTTCCTCGCCTGCCTGCTGCCCTTTTGGGTGTCGGAGCTGGTGCGTGTATTCGGCTGGATGATTTTGCTGCGCGAAACCGGGGTGCTGTCCAGTCTTCTCGTGTCGATGGGCGTGCTGACCCAGCCGGTCGAGTTTCTCTATAACGATGTGATCGTGATGGTGGGGCTGGTGTATACCTCTATCCTCTTCATGGTCGTACCGCTGATTTCCTCCCTCGATAGTCTCGACGATAGTATGATCGAGGCGGGCTATGATTTGGGCGGCAATAGCCTAACCATCCTGCGCGAAATCGTCGTGCCGCACGCCATGCCGGGCATTGTGGCGGGCTGCATCGTCGTTTTTATGCTCAGTCTTGGGAATTACCTCACTCCGGCGCTGCTGGGCGGCAAATCCGGGCAATGGTTCACCTCGCAGATCTATACGCAGTTCATCACCCGCTTTAACTGGGAAGTCGGGTCGGCCTTCGGCTTTGTACTGCTGCTCACCTCCAGCCTCGTCGTCTGGCTGGGGCTGCGGCTGACCGGACAAACCCTGTCATCGACCTTGGGGAGGGGCTAGACATGCTGCGCACGCTGCCACGGTCCAACGGGTCGCGCTTTCTTTATGCCGCCTATGTGGGGCTGTTCCTAATCTTCCTCATTCTGCCGCTCACGGTGGTGGCGGTCTTTGCCTTCAACGATTCGCAGTTCCCGGCCATGCCGTGGAAGGGCGGGACGCTTGGGTGGTTTTTCGGATCGAAAGACCCGCAAATCGGCCTGTTCTTTGACCGATCTTTGATGAACGGTATTCTTCAGTCGCTGATCGTCGCTTTGGCGGCAACGGTTCTGTCGATTACGGTCGGCACGACCACGGCCTTCATGTTCGAACGGCATGAGTTTCCGGGTAAAAGCCTCTGTTACATGCTGATGCTCTCTCCCTTGGTCATTCCGGGTGTGATCCTGGGGATTTCGATCCTCGCCGCCTCCAGCCGTCTCGCCAATGGCGTCAATGACGTGCTGAATTACGAGATTGATTTCCTGCGGCCGGGGCGTTTCCTGATCGTGCTGGGGCAATTCTCTTTCCTCGCCACGGTGGCGACGCTGGTAATTTCCGCCCGCCTGCGCAAGTTCGACCGCAGCTTGGAAGAAGCGGCCCTTAACCTCGGCGCCACGCCGACGCGGGTGCTGTGGACGATCACGCTGCCCTATCTGCGCCCGGCGATGATCGGCGCGGGGATCGTGACCTTCCTGATGTCGTTCGAAAACTTCAACACCACCCTGATGCTCGTCGGCTCCGACGCGCCGCTAACGATTGCCATGTTCGACCGCATGAAGCAGGGGGCGACGCCGGTACTGAACGCCGTCTCGCTGTTCCTCATGCTCGGGTCGGGCCTGCTTGGGGTGATTAGCGTTCTGGTTCAGCGCGACCGCAGCGGGGCGCGCTGAACCCCTAACAAGGGTCTTTCCATGTCCTCTTACGATATGATTGTGGTGGGCGCCGGGTCGGCAGGCTGCGCCCTCGTGGGGCGGCTTGCGTCCGCAGGCAAGCACCGCATTCTGGTGCTGGAAGCCGGACCGCAGGACCGCAGCCCCTGGATTCACCTGCCCATCGGCTACGGCAAATCCTTCTATGCCCCATCCGTCAACTGGATGTACAGGACCGAGCCGGTACCCGGTCTTGATAACCGTGTGATCTATCAGCCGCGCGGCAAAGTGGTCGGCGGGTCAAGTTCGATCAATGCGATGGTCTTTGTGCGTGGCCAGGCGGGGGATTTCGATGCTTGGGCCGCCGAAGGTAACCCCGGTTGGGCGTGGAAAGACCTGCTGCCGCTCTATCGCCGCATGGAAGATCACGACCTGGGGGCCAGCGCCAGCCACGGCACGGGCGGGCCGGTGCATGTGACCGATATCAGCCGCGACGTTCACCCGCTGACTCATCGTTTCGTGCAGGCGGTGCAGGAAGCCGGGTTGCCGTTCAACTCAGACCTGAATGGTGCTAGTGCCGAAGGGGTGGGCTATTACCAGATCAATACGCGCGGCGGCTTTCGGGATTCGGCGGCGCGCGCCTATTTGCGCCCCGCCCTAAAAACGGGGCGGGTGCGGCTCGAAACCGGGGCGCTGGTGACGCGCATCCTGTTCGACGGGCGCCGCGCTGTGGGGGTGGAATATCGGCAGAACGGCCAGACGCATACCGCGCGTGCGTCCCTTGAGGTCATCCTCTCAGGCGGGGCGATCAACTCGCCGCACCTCTTGCAGCTTTCGGGCGTCGGTCCGGCGGCGCATCTGCGTGATATGGGGATTCCCATCGTGGCCGATCTGCCCGCCGTCGGTGCCCATCTTCAGGACCATCTTTGTTATGATCACGTCTACCGGTCGCGGGAACCGAGCCTAAACGATCTCCTTCTGCCGCTGTGGGGGAAAATCCGCGTCGGCTTGCAGTATCTTCTGACCCGGCGCGGGCCGTTGGCGCTCAGCGTCAATCAAGGCGGTGGCTTTTACTGCACGCGGCCCGATGTGCCGCAGCCCGATATGCAGCTTTATTTCTCGCCGCTATCCTATGAAAAAGCCGTGCCGGGGGTGCGGGCGCTGATGAAGCCCGATGATTTCTCCGGCTTTTCCACCAGCGTCTCGCCGTGCCGTCCGACCAGCCGGGGGGAGATTCGCTTGAAGTCGCCCAAGCCGGAGGAGGCGCCCGCCATCCGCCCGAATTATCTGGCGACGCCGGAGGATCAGGCCGCCCTGCTGGCCGGGGCCAAATTCCTGCGCGAGATTGCCGCGACGCCGACGTTTAAAGCCTTGATCGACGCCGAAATCCACCCTGGCACCACGACCGCCAGCGATGCGGAGCTTCTGGCGGATATTCGTGCCCGCGCCTATTCGGTGTTCCACCCCTGTGGATCGGTGCGCATGGGACGAGACCCCGTGACCGGCGCGGTCGATCCGGCCTTGCGCGTGCATGGGGTGGCGGGGTTGCGCGTCGTCGATGCCTCGATCTTCCCCAGCATCCCGTCCGGCAATATCAATGCCCCCTCGATGCTGGTGGGGGAAAAGGCGGCGGACCTAATCCTCGGTTAACCCCTCTCCTCCGGCTGAAACCCCAGAAGGCGCAGCGCATTCAGCGTTACCAGCACCGTTGCG
This sequence comes from Elstera cyanobacteriorum, assembly GCF_002251735.1. NCBI lineage: Bacteria > Pseudomonadati > Pseudomonadota > Alphaproteobacteria > Rhodospirillales > Rhodospirillaceae > Elstera > Elstera cyanobacteriorum. Next base: position 10,609 of record NZ_NOXS01000026.1, read on the forward strand.
CCAGTATCGGCTAGGATTGCGATCCAGAGACCGGTAATCCCCAGCACCGAGGTCACGAGGAAAACCGCCTTTAGCCCCAGCGCTAAGGCAATATTCTGGTGAATATTCGTCATGGCAGCGCGGGCGAGGCGGATTTGCGCGGGGACATCCGTTACCCGGTCGCGCAGAATAGCGGCATCGGCCACTTCCAGCGCCACATCGGTCCCCGATCCCATCGCAACGCCCACATCGGCTTGCTTTAAGGCGGGGGCATCGTTGATCCCGTCGCCGATCATCATCACGCCGCCGGTTTCACTGAGGCGGCGGATTGCGGCGAGCTTATCTTCCGGTAGCATTTCCGCGCGATAATCCATGCCGAGGTGCCCGGCGATGGCGGCGGCGGTGCGTGGATTATCGCCGGTCAGGATGGTGGTGCCGATCCCCAGGCGTTTCAATTGGCGAATCGCCTCCGCCGCATCGGCGCGCGGCTCGTCGCGCAAGGCTATCAGTCCGAGCGCGCGGCCTGGGCGGAAAAGGGCGACGGCGGTTTTGCCCTGCGCCTCCAGCCGGGCGGCTTCAGCCAGCCCATCGGCATCCAGGGCACCCTCTGCCGCCGCATGGCGCGGGGAGGCAACCCAAGCGACGCCCTCGCCGACGTGGGCAGAGGCGCCTTTACCGGGCATGGTGCGGGCGTCCTGCGACGGCAGCGGGGCGATCCCGGCGGCGGTGGCCTGGGCCAGAATGGCGCGGGCGAGCGGATGGCTCGATCCGGCTTCGACGGCGGCGGCAATCGCCAAAATCTCCGCCTCCGGAGTGCCGTTGAGCGGCACAATGTCGGTGACGACAGGCCGTCCGTGCGTCAGGGTGCCGGTCTTGTCGAAGGCGACCTGCGTGATCCGCGCCGTTGCCTCGATTACGGCGCCGCCCTTCATTAGCACCCCGCGCCGGGCGCCCGCCGAGAGGGCCGCGGCAATGGCGGCGGGGACGGAAATCACCAGCGCGCACGGGCAGCCGATCAGCAGCAAAGCGAGGCCGCGATAGATCCAGATATCCCACGCCTGCCCGAAGGCCAGCGGCGGCACCAGGATGACCAGCAGGGCAATCGACCCAATCGCGGGCATATACCAGCGGCTGAAGCGGTCGATGAAGCGTTCGGTCGGGGCGCGCGCCTCCTCCGCCTCTTCAACCAGCCGAATGATGCGGGCGATGGTATTATCGGCAGCGGCTTTCGTGACCGTCACGCGCAACACGGCGTCGGTATTGATCGACCCAGCGAAGACGGCATCACCCGGCCCGCGGGTTTTCGGCAGGCTTTCGCCGGTGACGGGGCTTTCGTCGATGCCCGAGGTACCGGTCAGAATATCGCCATCCGCCGGAATGCGGTCGCCGGGACGGATCAGGATGATTTGGCCGGGGGTTAGGCTATCGGCCGGGACTTCCTGGGGACCGTCGCCGGTTTCTAGGAAGGCGGTTTTTGGCACCAGGGCGGCAAGCGCGCGAATGCCGTCGCGGGCTTTGCTGGCGGCCACCCCTTCCAGCATTTCCCCCACGGCAAATAGGAAGACGACCAGGGCCGCTTCCTCCGCCGCATTGATGACGAGCGCCCCGAGGGCGGCGACGGTCATCAGGGCCTCGATGGTGAAGGGTTGGCTTAGGCGCAGCGCGGCAAAGGCGCGGCGGGCGACCGGGGCAAGCCCGATCAGGCAGGCGGCGGTGAAGGCCCAACGACCGAGCCCCGCCGAGGTCAGGGCTTCTGCCAGCCAAGCCAGGCCAAGGAGGGCGCCGGTTAGCACCACCAATTGGCCCTTGCCCGTCTGATACCATGCCTTGCCCCGGTCCGCCGGATCGTCGTGGACGTGCTGGTGCGCCCCCGTATCCGAACCGGCGGGCGGGTGGGCATGATCATGGTCGTGATCGTGGTGATGACCGGAGCAGGTCGCATGATCATGGTCATGCGCATCGGCGGTTTGTGTTCCAAGGGCGCGCGGCACGATGCCGTACCCGAGCGTCCGAACCGCCGCTTCGACGGTGTCACGCCCGGTCTGATTTTCATCCAAGGTCAGCTTCAGTCGTTCGGCCATAACGGCGACGGAAACACCGTCAACCCCGGGAAGCCGTTCCAACGCGCCGCGAATCTTCGTTGCACAGGCGGCGCAATCCATGCCGGTCACCGTCCATTCCAGGGGCTGGGTGGCGCCCGGCGTTTCGTTCCGTTCCATTGCAGTCTCGCTATTGCCATCAGGCCGATCCCCTCTTGTCGGACCTCTAGTCGCTAGAGCTGCAAGGCCGAAATTTCGGTTGGGAATGCTTGAACCGCGCGGCGGCTATTCCTATAGCTTCTAGAGCTATGGAGGGCGCGATGCTGACAATCGGGAAATTGGGCGAGGCGGCGGGCGTGAAAGTGCCAACGATCCGCTATTACGAACAGGTCGGCCTATTACCGCCCGCCGAGCGCAGCACGGGCAATCAGCGGCTATATGGCAAAGCAACCCTGGACCGGCTGCGCTTCATCCGCCATGCCCGCGACTTAGGCTTTCCGCTGGAGGCGATCCGCGACATCCTCAGCCTATCCGATCAGCCCGAGCAATCCTGTGCGGCGGCGGATGCGATTGCGAAAGAGCAGTTGATCGCCGTCCGCGCCCGCCTTGCCCGCTTACAGGCGCTGGAAGCAGAGCTTGAACGAATGGTTGCCCAATGCGCCCACGGCACGGTGGCCGAGTGTCGGGTGATTGAGGTGCTGAGCAACCATGCACTGTGTTCCCACCCGGATCACACTGGGGGCGAGACGTGGGAGGGGGCGGCCTGAGCCTCCGCCGCCCAAAACGGTCGCAGCGCTTCTGTCAGCGCCAAATACTGCTGATAGCGGCGGTCGTAATGGGGGCGTAGGGCGGGGGTGGGGTGATAGTGCTGGATGGGCTGGGTCATCGCCGTGACGGCCGCCTCGTAGCTCGAAAACAGCCCCGTGCCGACTGCGGCACCAATGGCCGCCCCCAAGGCGCCGGTCTCCCGGCAGGCGGCTACCGTAATAGGTATGTTTAAAGCGTCGGCCATGATCTGCGGCCAATGGGGGCTGCGCGATCCGCCGCCCGACATAACCGCAGAGCCAATCCCAAGCCCCGCCGACTGCAAGACGCCGAGGTGCCGCCGATGCTCAAAAACGATGCCTTCGAACATGGCGCGGATCAGATGCCCTTCGCGATGCCATCCGGCAATCCCATAGAAGCCCGCGCGGAACGTGGCCCCTTGCCGGGAGCCATAGAGGAAGGGATGGAAATAGGGATCATCCGCCGCCGGAACAATGTCCCCGACCAGCCGGTTGCAATGGTCGAAGGCGGGAAGGCTATGATCGCCGCGCTCCACAAACTCCCGCACGTACCATTCCAAATTAGCGGCAGAGGTCGCGCTCGATTCGATGGTCACAAACCGGTCGCGGGCGAAGGCGGAAACCATAAAGATTTTCGGATCGACGGTTAGCCGGTCGCTAAAGACCTGATTGATGCTCCAGCTACCGGTGATGATGGAGGCTTCGCCGGGCCGGACGACGCCGGACCCCATCGCACTGGCGATAACGTCGAAATAGCCGCCAATGACCGGAGTACCGACCGCAAGGCCGGTTTCGGCGGCGGCGTCCGCCGTGACCGTTCCCACAATATCCGCCGGGCTGATCAAGGGCGGCAGCAAGCGCCCGGCATCGCTCAGGCCATAGAGCGCCAGCAGGTCGGCGGAGTAACAAAGGTCGGTCATATCCAGCAGACCGGCGCCACTAGCGTCGGATATCTCGTTCGCCAGTCGCCCCGTCAGCTTGAAATTGAGGTAATCCTTGCAGAACAGCAGGGTGCCCGCCCGGGCATAAACATCGGGTGCGTGGCGCTTGACCCACGCTAGCAGCACGGGGGTTTGCGCAGGCCAGGGCCGTTGCAAGCAGCGGGGGAACAGCGCGTCTCCAACGGCAGCCTCTAACTCCGCTGCCAGTGCCGCCCCACGCCCGTCGAGGGATTGAATGCCGAGCAACGGCTGCCGGTCACGGTCGAGCAGGTAAAGCCCATTGCCATGCCCCGCGCAGCCGATGGCCGCGATGGCGGACGGGGCGATACCGGCGGCGGTCAGGACGTTGCGGATGACGGACCGGCCATTGGCCCAAAGTTCCGCAAGGTCGCGCTCCACATGCCCCGGCTGCGGCTTTAGGGCGTGGCCGTCAATCGCATCGGCGGCGATCTGGCGACCGGCGAGATCAAAAAGAACGGCTTTGATGACGGTATTGCCGACGTCGAGGCCGAGCAAAAATTGCGGGGTATCAGCCATTGCAGTAAATATCCCATGCCGCATCGCCGCTAACCCGGTCGTGAATCAACGCCATCAAAGCGCGCACCACCGCTTGCGGATTGGCATGCTGATAGATATTGCGGCCATAGACCAGCCCTTGCGCCCCCTGCGCCAATAGGGCCGCCGATTTAGAGAGAACGGTCTTCAAATCCTCCTTACCGCCGCCGCGGACCAGCACCGGGCAGCGGGCAGCTTCGATAACGCGGTGGAAGTCTTCGGGATCATCGGTCGGATCGGCCTTGATAATGTCCGCCCCCATTTCCGAGGCCAAGCGGACTAGCGGCACGATCTTGTCGGCATCGCCATCGACCTGATACCCGCCGCGCACGTCGTTCGGCAGCATCACCAGGGGTTCGATCATCAGCGGCATGCCGTAGCGGCTGCAATCGGCGCGAACGCGGCTGATATTCTCGACACATTGGCGGAATAACTCCGGCTCGTCGGGCAGCATGAAAAGATTAACCACAACGCAGGCGGCGTCCATCTCCAGCGCGCCCAGGAGCGGGTCGTGATAATTCTGGAGTTGCGACCACATGACCCGGTGGCGCTGGGCGTTATAGGGATTGCCCATATCGATACGCATGACCAGCGCGGGCTTATCGCGCTCGGGCCGGGCCTGTAAGAGGTCGGCTTGACCATAGGCCATCTGGATGGCATCAGGCCGGGCTGCGATCAGCCTATCGACGACGGCGCCCATATCCTCAAGCCCAACCAGAAAGCTCGGCTCGTTACAGACGCCGTGGTCGAGGGCGACATCAAGGCAGCCGCCCTTGTTGAACAGCCGGTTCATCCGGGCTTTTGCGCTTACACGCATGCGTTTTTCCTTTCAGCGGAAGGGGCCGCCCAGCGGGCGGCGGGAAGATCGTGAAATTCGGTCAGCTCGGCGATGAGAGCGGCTTTTTCGTCCGCAGCTTGGGGGGCGGACCAACCCAAGTCTCGCGCCGCAATCGCGGTAAGCCGGTCAAGGCTCCGGGGATCGAGCGCGCCGGTGATGGCGAGCGTGGTGCGCCGCAGCACCAGATCGGCCAGATGCTGGACGTCCTCGGTCGCGATCAGCCAGGTGATTTCTGCCTCGGTCCACGGCAGACCCTCGATAAGCGGGGTATCATCGGCCCGGGTACGGCAGAACTCCAGTAGCGCATAGCTCATCGTGCCATAGGTGCCGGTTAGATGGTCGGCGCGGGCGGGGCTGATCCCAAAGCGGCGGCAGAGATCGGCGGCCAAATCCGCCGGATCGGCGGGAAAATTAAGCCCGCCGCCAATGGGCAGGGGGCGCGTATCCGTTCGCCGTGGATGGTTCAAGCTGGCCAACACCGCATCGGCGGTCTGTTCGGCGAAGGCGCGAAAGGTCGTCCATTTACCGCCGACCATGCAGAACAGCGGGATGTTGCCGTCGATCCGATGGATAAAATGGCCGCGCGAAATGCGCCCCGTAAAGGCGTGATCGCTTTTCGGCAGCGGGCGGATACCGCTGTAGCTGAAGATAATCTGGCTTTCGTCCAGCGGAATGCGCGGGAAAATGCGCTGCACGGCGCCTAAGATATAGTCCCGTTCCTCCGGCGTGCAGCGCACGCGCCCAGGCCGGTCCACGCGAATATCCGTCGATCCGGCCAACACTTTCCCGAGATAGGGGAAAAGGATGCAAACCCGCCCATCATCATTCTCGAAAAACACCATATGGCCGCCCAAAGCCGCTTTCAGCCGGGGATTATCGAGGATGAGGTGCGAGCCTTTGGTACCCGCGACCAAGGGGGCCTCGGTCGCGCGATCTAGGCTGTTTAAGGTTTCGTCCAGCCAGGCGCCGGTTGCATTGACGATGGCGCGGGGGGTGATCGTCAGCGGGGCGTCGATCCCCAGGCCGGATAGGCGGTAGCCGCCGTCCTGCTCGGCCAAGGTCGCGTAATTCAGGGCGATGCAATCCGGCGCATCGCGGCGGCAATCGGCCAGCAGTTCGAGCGCCAGCCGTTCGGGGTGGCTAATCCACGCATCGTGATAGGTGGCGGAAGAGCGCAAATCGGGCATCAACTCCGGCCAGCGCGCCAGGGTTGCCTTAGCCGACCGGAACTGATGCTTGGGCAGGCGGCGGTTACGCCGAACGATGAAATCATAGAGCGACAGGCCGAGCTTGATCGGCAGTGCCCCCCGGCTGGCAGGTTTTCCTGTCACGCCGACAAGCCCGGCGGCGGCATTAAACAGACCGGAAAAGGTCGAGGTGATCGGAATCGTCGTCGGCAGCGGATGGACGAGGTGGGGGGCATTGGCCAGCAGCGCATCGCGTTCGCGCAGCGACTCGCGCACCAGTCCGATTTCGCCATTCTCTAGATAGCGCAAACCGCCGTGGATCATCCGCGACGGGGCGGCGCTGCACCCGGAACTGAAATCCGCCCGCTCGACCAGCAGAACGCGCAGCCCTTGCACCGCCAATTCCCGGAACGTGCCGATACCATTGATACCGCCGCCAAGAATAACGGCGTCGAAGCGGCCATCGTGGCGTATCCGATCGATGAGAGTCGCGCGGCGATTGGACATAACTTCCCCCTGCGCCGGTTTTGGGGACCGGCGTCCTAAGCGACAGCGATGATGAACCGAAGGTTTAGCCGTCGAGACCGACGAGATGCCGGGTTGCAGCGGCCCCGATTAGGCCAATTTCCTCGGGGCTAAGCGCGATCCGCCCGGCGCCCGCATTCTCCTGCGCCTGTCCGGGGTCGCGCGCGCCACAGAGGGCAAACGTGATGCCGGGCTGCTGAAGCGTCCAGGCGATAACGATCTGCGCTAAGGTCGCCCGATGCGCTGCTGCGATGGGGCCAATATCCGCCATCAGCATCGCCACCTTCTGGCGGTTGGCCTGTGAAAAACGAGGGTTATCGCGGCGCTGGTCGTCGCCTGCAAAGCTACGGTCCGGCCCAATTTTGCCGGAGAGCAGCCCGAGCGCGAGGGAGGAATAGGACAGGATAGATACCCCCGCCACCTGGCACGGCGGCACCAGCGTTTTGGCGATCTCGGGCTTCACCATCGAAAATTCTTCTTGAATGGCATCGAGCGGCCCGGCGGCGGTATAAGCCTCTAGATCGTCGGCGGAAACATTACTGGCGCCGATGGCCCGGATTTTCCCTTCTGCCTTTAGGGCCTCCAGGGTCGCCATCGTTTCGGCTATCGGCGTCGTCGGATCCTGCCAATGGGTAATGTAGAGGTCGATATAATCGGTGCGAAGGCGCTTCAGGCTTTGTTCCACCTCGTAGCGGATCGACGCGCCGCCGAGGTGACGTTGAACCGGTTGGCCGTTCTGGCTGAAGAAATAATTCCCCGCCTGGGTGTGCCAGACCAGCCCGCATTTCGTGACCAGCACGGTCTTATCGCGCCGTCCCTGCAGGGCTTGGCCGACAATCTCTTCGGCAACGCCCATACCATAGGCAGGAGCCGTATCAATGAGGCTGACCCCCGCATCCACCGACGCCTGAATGGCGGCGATGGATTGTTCCGTATCGGTGCCGCCCCACATCCAGCCGCCGATGGCCCAGGTGCCGAGACCGACGGCGGAGGCGGCGATGCCGCTGTGGCCAATGGGCCGGGTAAGCATTGGTGCGTTCATGCTAAGACCTTTCTGAATCGAGCAAGCCCTGGGCGGTGGCTTCATCGACGACCAGGGAATGGAGATAGTTTCCGGCGAGCGCCGCCCGCAGTGGGCCAATCTTCTGTGGGCCAGAGGCAACGCCGATAACGCGCGGGCAGGCGGCGATATCCTTTGGGCTCAGGGCCACCACGCGCGAATTCAGCGGCACATCGGCCAGGGTGCCATCAGCCCGGATCAGATGGGCGATGAACTCCCCAGCCACTTCGCGCGCGGCAAAGCCTTGGGCGTCCGGGTCGGGGATCGAGTCATAATAACCAGACCCCGAGGCTTCGACCGCGCCAACCCCAACCACCGCCACAGTCGCGCGGCGGGCAATGTCGAAGACATCGCGGATCGATGCCATGTCCAGCAGGACGTCGCGCTGCGCCTGGGTCTCAGCGAACAGCGGTGCGTGGATCAGCGAAACGGCGCCACCCAACTTTTCGGCAAACTGCATCGCTAAGTGATTGACGTCGGTATAGTAATTCCCCTGCACCCCGCCGGTCAGCGGCACGACGCGGATGCGATAGCCATGCTCTGGCGCCACATGATCAACGACGGCACTGACCGCCCGCCCGCCGGTGATGGCGATCACATCGCCGTTTTTGACGATCTCCAGCAGATGATTGGCGGCGGCGCGGCCGGCTTGCTGCAACGTCGTATCGGGATTGCCGGAAAGAGTGGGCGTAACCACGGCATGGGCAAGGCGGAATTTTTGCAGCAGGGCTTTTTCGACCTCCATCAACCGTTGGAACGGGCTTTCGATGGTGATCTTCACCATGCCGGCCTTTTGACCGCTGGCGATCAGCCGGTTTACCTTGGAAGTCGAGAGATTAAGGTGTTTTGCGATATCCGACTGTTTCATCCCTTCGATGAAATGCAGCATGAGAACGGTGTAGGTTTGGCGCAGAACATCATATTCATCTCTCGTCTCGGCCATCATCGTACCCTTATGCTAGTCCCTGTCCTCAACCGCGCTTCTTGACCAAATAATGATCGAAGACAACGGCGGCCAGCAGGATCGACCCGCGAATAATATCTTGCCAGTACACGGAAACATTCAGAAGGGCGAGGGAGCTTGAGACGACAGAGAGCAGGATTGCCCCCAGGATCGCCCCTAAGATGGTGCCAGAGCCGCCGGAGAGGCTCGCCCCACCGATCACGGCAGCGGCAATGACGTTCAACTCCATGCCAATCCCGAAGGTTGGCTGCGCCGATCCGAAGCGCGCCATCGAGATAATCCCGGCAACGGCGGCCAGCGCGGCGCAGAGCGTTGTCGTCGCGAAAATCACCCGGTCGGTTCGAATGCCGGAATAGGCGGCGGCTTTGCGGTTGCTGCCGGTATAGAAGACCTTGCGAAACATTACTGTTCGGCGCAGCAGAAAATCGAAGACGACCACGACGACTAGAAACAGGCAGATGACGACCGGGATTTGGCCGATACTGCCCTGGCCAATAAACTTAAACTCCGGCGGCAGGCTATAAAGGCCCAGCGGGCGCCCACCAGTCAGCAGCAGGCATAGGCCCCGGGCGATCACCATGACGCCCAGCGAGACGATGAAGTGGTGCAGACCAATCCGCGTGACGCAAAGCCCCATCGCCGCGCCAATGCCGGTGCAGACCAGAATAGCAAGGGCGGAGGCGGTCCAGGGATCAAGGCCGCTCAGGAACAGCCAGCCCGCCAAGACCATCGCAAGCGCCGTGACCGAGCCGACCGAAAGATCAATCCCGCCGGAAATCAGCAAAATCGTCATGCCGACGACGACGATGCTTTCAACCGCAAAGGCCATCGCCATCGCTCGGATATTCGCGACCGTCAGAAAATACGGTGAAATCAACGACATGGTGATGAACAGCGCGGCGATGATAATCACCAACCCGGTTTCCCGCGCGCGCAGCAGGTTCCGCCAGAAGGGTTTTTGGGCGGGCGCATCCGGGGGGGCGGCGGCGCTTTGGCTGTGAATGGTGGACATGCTTCCTCCCGTTTCTTTTTGTTATTCGGCGGCGGCGGTTGATCGAATGGCAGCAAGCTGCATGATCCGCTCTTCGCTAATGTCGGCGCCGGTTAAGGCGCCCGTAATTCGGCCTTCGCGCACGGTTAGCACCCGGTCGCTGATGCCGATGAGTTCCGGCAGTTCCGATGAAATAACGATGATGCCAACGCCGTCGCGCGCTAACTGCCGCAGGCTTCGGTGAATTTCGGCCTTGGCGCCGACATCGACGCCGCGCGTCGGTTCATCAAGGATAATCAGCTTCGGGTTAACCGAGAGCATTTTAGCCAGCGCGACTTTCTGCTGATTGCCGCCGCTAAGCGATGACACCGGATCGGCGACGCTGCCGCACTTAAGGTTCAGGCTTAAGCCGAGGGTTTCCGCCAGCCGCTTTTCCCGTCCGGCGTCGATAATCCCCGCCCGATTGGCCACGCGCCGGGGGTCGAGGGCGGCGATATTCGCGGCAATGGGGAGATTGAGGAACACCCCATCGCCCTTGCGGTCTTCGGACAGGTAGACGATCCCTGCCCGGATACTGTCGGCGTAATGGCGCAGCGTCAGGGGCTGCCCCGCGAGCCGAACTTCGCCGCTTGCCCGTCCTTCCAAGCGGCAGAGACCGCGCATGATCTCACTGCGGCCCGACCCGATCAGCCCGGCGAACCCTAAGATTTCCCCTTGCATTAGATCGAAGGAAATATCGTGAAAGCGGCGCCGGTCGGTCAGACCGCGAACGCTGAGAATGATGTTGTCGCTACGCTCGGCGGCGGATTGCTTCTCGGGGTAGAGCGACGCCATCACCCGCCCGACCATACTGTTCACAAGGTCTTCCGGCGTCGTTTCGGTAATCGGCAGTGTGCGGATATGGCACCCGTCCCGGAACACTGTCACCCGGTCGCAATGGGTGAAAATCTCGGCCATCCGGTGCGAGATGTAGATAATGGCGATCCCCTTCGCCGCCAGCCGGTGCATGATGCGAAACAGCACCTGGGCTTCCGGTTCGGTCAGCGCCGCCGTTGGTTCGTCGAGGATCAGGATGCGGCAGTCGAGGGTAAGCGCTTTAGCGATTTCGACGATCTGCTGCTGGGAAATCGACAGGCTGCCGACTTTGGCGCGCGGGTCGATCTGGCCCAACTCCCCCAAAACCTCCGCCGCGCGCCGATACAGCGCGGCATAATCCATTAAGAAAGCCCGGCTGCGGTTGGTTGCCGCCATAAAGATATTTTCCGCGACGGAAATATCGGGGCATAGGGCGATTTCCTGATGGACCAGCCCGATCCCTAAGCGTTGCGCCACACTGGGGGAGGCGATGCGAACCTTTTGGCCATCGAGCCAAATTTCCCCCGCGTCGGGCTGCAAAATCCCGTCGATGATATTCATCAGCGTCGATTTTCCGGCGCCATTTTCCCCGGCGAGTGCGTGGATTTCGCCCCGGCGCAAGTCGAAATTGACCCCGCGCAGGGCTTGAACCGGGCCAAAGGCTTTCGACAGGTTTTTGATTTCCAGGATGGTCTCGGACATGGACCCGTCTCCTATAGGGTTCCGCCCTAGTCACGCGACGGGACGGAACCCGGCTGCTTAGCGGTCTAACCTCAACGGTTTGCCATATATTTGTTGAGGTCAAAGGCTTCGGCATTGGCCTTGGTGATCACGGCAAAACCGTTATCGACGAAGGGCACCTGCATCGGGTTGAAGCCCGACAGCTTATAGTCGTTAAACGGATCGATCAGCTCTGGGTGCGACCCCAGGAAGGTATTGATGAAGCCGATGTAGCCCTGGATACCCTGATTGGGATTGATGGACATATGGATATTCCCCGCCTTGATATGTTCCAGCGTCGTCGGGGTGATGTCGGCGTGGACGATCAGCACTTTCTTCTTGGCCTCCTGCACGGCAGCCACGGCGCCTTCCGCCGACCCGGCTTCGGGGATCCACAGGGCGGCAAGCTTGGGATTGGCTTGGAGCATCGACGCGACGGCCTTATAGGCGGCGCTGGTGTCCTGATTGGTCGCTTGGCGACCGACCAGCTTCATCTTCGGATGATTTTTTTCCATATAGGCGATCAGGGCCGTGACGCGCAGATCGTGATTGCTCTGGCCCGGATTTTCGAGAACGGCATATTCGGCGGCATTGCCGACCTGCTTCACGATTTCTTCGGCGGCGAATTTCGCTTCCGCAAGATTATCGGACGTAATGTAAGCCGTGCGCTTCGATTTCGGCGAATCGGCGGCGAAGGTCGTGACCGCAATCCCGCTACCGATGGCGCGGTTAATCGGTTCGATGAAGGGATCGGCCTGCATGGGGTGCAGTAAAATCCCCTTCGGCGCCTTCACCAGATCCTGTTCGAAGGACGCGATTTGCTTGGTGATATCGTAATCGGGGGTTCCGGAGAAAACCGCTTTGCAGCCCATCGCCGTCGCGGCCTGCTTAAAGCCCTCGAACACCGGTACCCAATAGGGATGGCCGGAAACCATCACGTTCATCACGTAGAATTCACCCGGCTTGCAGGCAAATTTGCTCTGCGCTGCCGCGCTGCCCGCGGTGAAAGACAAAGCTGCGCCCAGGGCGACCGAAAGCAGGGTCGCCGCCCGTTTCAGGACTACCATCATTTCCTCCCGTAGTGTTCGGACCGGTTTTTTCACCGTGTCTGCAATAAATTTCATCAATCGGTATTTATTGCAGTTCTTGGTATACGCCCCAGGATTTCTGCCGTCAACAAAGGGGGCTGCGTGAAATAAATATCGGCGCCTCGCGGGGAGGCGCCGATCCAAAAGGCCCGAATAAGGGACGCGGCTTAGCGAACGGGTCGGCCGTTAATCCAGACGGATTGAACCGCCAAAGCGGGCGACAGATGGACCAAATCCGCCCGGCTGCCAGGAGTGATGCGGCCATAGTCGGCGTCTAACCCCAGGAACAGGGCGGGGTAGAGGCTGGCCATGCGCAAGGCTTCCGCCAAGCTGACGTCGAGATGATCCACGGCAAAGCGCAGTGCGGCGTCCATCGTCAGATCAGACCCGGCGAGCGTACCGTCTTCGAGCGTCAGCACCCCGTCCCGGCGAACGACCTTGCGGCCATTGAGGTGGAATTCATCGTCGCTATGCCCAGCGGTCGGCATGGCGTCCGTCACTAGGAACAAACGGGCGGGGCCGCGTTTGGCGCGCAGGGCGATGGCGAGCGCCGCCGGGTGAACGTGATGCCCATCGGCGATGATCCCGCCCCACAGGCCGCCATGATCCAGCGCCGCGCCGACCATGCCCGGCGCCCGGTGCGACAGGGGGGACATGGCGTTGAACACGTGGGTTACCCCACGCGCGCCCGCATCCGCCGCCGCCATCGCAACCTCGTACCGCGCGTCGGAATGCCCGAGGCTGACGGTCACGCCCCCCGCCGCCAAGCGGGCGATCAGGGCCGGGGCGACCCGTTCGGGCGCGAGGGTGAGCAGCAACGGGCGCAAGTCGGTTTCGAGAAGTGCGCTCACATCCGCCTCGGTCAGCGGGCGGATATGGTTGGCGTCATGGGCGCCCTTGCGCGCCGGGGCCAGGAAAGGGCCTTCGAGATGAATGCCCAAAACCCCCGGCACGCTGCGTTGCGCCGCTTTTACCGCGTCGATGGCTTGGCGCATGCGCGCGGCATCGTCGGTGATGAAGGTTGGTAGCAGCGCCGTTGTGCCGTGGCGGGCGTGAGCCTGGGCGAGACGGGCGAGGGCCTCAACTTCCGGCGTATCGTTGAACAGCACGCCGCCGCCGCCGTTGACCTGCACGTCGATAAACCCGGGGGCGAGTAGCCCGCCGGTCAGGGGTTCAACGGGGGTTTCAGCGGGAACCTCCGCCTCCGGCACCACGGCCAAAATGCGGCCTGCCGCGATTAGGGCAGCGTGACCGTCCAGAAAACGGTCGCCGGTAAAAATCCGGGCGCCGGTTAGGGCGAAGCGGGTCATCACACCGTCTCCGTTACTTTCTTCAGGCGGCTCGGGCGGTCCGGGTCTTGCCCGCGCGCCCGCGCCACCTGTTCGGCAAGGGCATAGAAGGAGACTGCCATGACCAGTGGATCGAGCAGCGGGTGCAGGCTGGGGGTGAAGGGCAGGCGGCCCGGCTGGCGCGCCCCGGCTTCGGCAACAAAGACCCGGCCCCCGGCCGCGCGCAGCCGCGCCACAGCGTCGCCCATCGCTTCGAACGCCGCATCCTGCGGGCGGAAGGCGACGATGGGGAAGCCCTGGTCTACCAGTTGCAGCGGCCCATGCATCACCTCGGCGCCGCTAAAGGCTTCGGCGTGCAGCATGGCGGTTTCTTTGAGCTTCAGCGCCGCTTCGGCGGCGACCGGCAGGGCGGGGCCGCGCCCGATGATATAGGCCGACGGTGCGGCGGTCAGCACGGGCAGCAGCTCGCTCCAATCTGCCGCTAGGGCGGTGGCGAAGGCATCCGGCAGCGCGCGGACGGCGGCTTTCAGGGCCGCATCGCCGCGCCATTCTGCGACCAGCGCCGCCAGAATGGCGGCGGACGATAGGAAACTTTTGGTCGCGGCCACGCTGCGCTCTTCCCCCGCATGCAGGGGCAGCACGGCATCGGCCCCCTCGGCAAGCGGCGACGCGGTTTGATTGACGATGGCGACCGCCAGCGCCCCGGCGGCCCGGGCATGGGCCTGTAGCGCCACAATGTCTGGGCTTTTGCCCGATTGCGACACGGCGACGATCACCCCATCCGTCAAGCGTAGCGGCGCGGCATAGAGCGAGGCGATGGAGGGGCCGATGGACGCGACCGGCACGCCCATAACAATTTCCGTCAGATATTTGAAGTAGGCGGCGGCATTGTCCGACGATCCGCGCGCGCAGGTGATGATCACGCGCGGATCGCGGGCGGCCAACTTGGCCGCCGCTGCGTCGAGGGCGGGCTGTTCGCGCTCGAAAAATCGGGCGAGCGCCTCGGGCGCCTCGCGGATTTCAACGGCCATCGCGGTCGGGCCGGGGGTGGGAAGGGTCATTCGTGCCTCAGGTTCAATTCGGCGACGAAATCATAAGCGTCGCCACGGTAGAGGGATTGGGTGAATTCGACCGGCAAGCCGCTGTCGAGATAGGATAGCCGGTCGATGGCCAGCCCGGCGGACCCGGGGGCAACTTCCAGCAATGCAGCATCCTCGCCGCTCAGATTGACGGCATGCAGCCGTTGCAGCGCGCGCACGGGCAGGGCACCGCGCGCTTCGAGCACGGCATAGAGGGAGGTATCGACCGCGTCGGGATCGGGCAGAAAGCGCGTCGGCACCGTTGCGCATTCAATCGCCATCGGAACTTGGTTGGCAAACCGCAGGCGGCGCAAGCGCACAACGGTTTCGTTCGGCGAGAGCGCGAGGCGCATCGCTTCCTGCGGCGAGGCGAGGCTAACCGTTCGCCCCAGCCAATAGACGGTGGCGGTCATGCCGCGCCGGCGCATATCTTCGGTGAAGGAAGTGAGGCGCGACAGCGGCTGTTCCACCCGCTCCGGCTTAGCTGCAACGAAGGTGCCGGACCCTTGGCGCTGGGTCAGCAGCCCTTGATCGACCAGTCCAGCAATCGCCTTGCGCACGGTCACGCGAGAGACGTTGAAGGCTTCAGCAATATCCCGCTCGCCGGGCAGGGCTTCCAGCGGTTTCAGGCTGCCTGCGTCAATTGCCGCCTTAATCTGCTCCTGCAAGCGCAGATACAGGGGTGTGGCCGCGCGCGGGTCGAGGTCGAAAGCCCCCAGCAGATCGGCAACGCGGCTCATGCGGCGGCCTTTCGGCGCGCGAGGATCAGGGCGCCGTCCATCGCATCGCCTTGCGGGCGCACCAGCCGGGCGGTGAGATCGTCGGGCAGCAGCGGCGGATAGACCCGGGCGAGGCCGCCCATCAGCGCGATTTTCTCCGCCCCGAGATCAACGAGCCGGTAGAGTAGGCCCGCCACCTCGGCGGCGCCATCGGCCAGCAGGGCCGTGGCGACGGGATCGCCGACGGTGGCATGGTCGAGCAGCAGCGGTACGAAGGCGCCGTAGTCGCGTGGGGTGGCGGTCTTGCCCCAGACGGCAGCCCCGGCAGGGGTGCCGCCGAAGCGGGCGAGCAGCGCATCGGTAAAGGGGGAGGCGGCAGCAAGCCCGTCATAGGCCAAAATCGCCGTGCGGATCGCCTGCTGACCCAGCCGGGCGCCCGATCCGCCGTCCGACAGTTCGAACCCCCAGCCACCGATAGCTTTTTCCTCGCCCGCGTCGGTCAAGATTTGCCCTTGCGAGCCGGTGCCGATGACCAGAATCGCCCCCGCAGTGCCCCCGTGGGCACCTAGGCAGGCGGTGGCCGCGTCGGAAGCCAAAGCAACGCCTGCAAAGGGGAAGGGGTGGGCGAGCAGCGCGTCATGCAGCGCGCCGACGTTCGCCCCAGCAAGGCCGAACCCTGCGGTAATACGGGACAACGCCGTCTCCGTCAGCCCAGCATCGGCGAGAGCGGCGCGGGTGGCGGTCAAAATAGCGTCAGCGGCGGGCGCGATACCAAGGTTGAGGTTCGACGATCCGGCCAGTCCCTCGCCCAGGCGCGCGCCTGCCGCATCGGTCAACCGGGCGCGGCTGGTTGTGCCGCCGCCGTCAATGCCAAGGAACAATCGGTCCGTCATAGGCGCCTCCTGCCCCGAATTAATACCAATCAGAACCAGTTTGTAAACCCCTTTGCGGGGTTTTGGATATAAAGCGCTGATTTTGCGGAAAAATAGGTTTCAATCGAAAAGATGATTGACGAAAGGTTTTATATTGGTATTGTTTTGTATCACCGCAGCCGCTCATTGGTGTTATCCCGATGCCCTTGCCCGTTACCGAAACTTCGCCCGACGCCTATCGTGGTCTCGACCAATGGCCGAGCGCGCAGATTCTGTCGGCGATTGTTGCGGCGCAGACCCAGGCCGTTGCGGCGGTCGAGGCGGCGGTGCCGGTTCTGGCGGCGGCGGGGGAGGCGATTGCCGACCGGCTTCGCTCTGGCGGGCGCATGGTCTATGTCGGGGCGGGCTCCTCTGGCTTGATGGCGCAGATCGACGCGCTGGAACTGCCCGGCACCTACGGGATTCCGGCTCATCTGACCCCGGTGCTGTTGGCGGGCGGCGATGCCGCGTTGCTGACCATGCCAGCGGCGGCAGAGGACGATGGGGAAGCGGCTGTGCACGCCGTCGTCGCGCAGAAGCTGAGTGCGCGGGATGCGCTCATCGCCCTATCGGCCAGCGGCTATACCCCGTTTCCTCTCGCGGCCTTGCGAGAAGCAAAATGGCGCGGTGCCCTGACGGTCGGGATCGCCAATAATCCCGATACGCCGCTGCTGACCGCAGCCGATTTTCCCGTGCTGTTGGCAACCCCGCCAGAAGTGGTGGCCGGGTCGACCCGGATGAACGCGGGCACGGCGCAGAAATGCGCCCTCAATATGCTCTCGACCTTGATTGCCGTCCGCCTTGGCCATGCGTTCGATGGGCTGATGGTCAATCTTCAGGCCGATAATCTGAAGCTTCGGGGGCGGGCGGTGCGCATCGTCGCGCAAGCCTGCGCCCTGCCGGAACCGGAAGCCGCGGCGCTTCTGGCCCGGGCCGAGGGGAACATTAAGACCGCCATTGTTCTGCACCATATCCCTTCTGCTTCGGTTGCCGACGCGCGGGCGCGGCTGGCGGCGGCGCAGGGGGACGTGCGGGCGGCGCTGGCGGTTCCCCAACCCTAGGCGGCACCTGCCGCCCAATCCAAAAAGGCCGCGTGAACGGCCCGAATTTCTGAACAGACAGCGTTTCACGAACAGGAGAGAGACATGGTGAAGACGAGCTTCCGTACCGCTGCCCTGGCCTCGGTCGGCTTGGCTATTCTCGCGGGGGGCGCGGCCCGGGCTGCCGATACCACGCTGATCATCGAAAGCTGGCGGTCGGACGATCTGCCGATTTGGCAGGATAAGATCATCCCGGCCTTCGAAAAATCCCACCCCGGCATCAAGCTAAAGTTCCAGCCGACGCCGCCGACCGAATATAACGCCGCGCTGAATTCCAAACTGGATGCCGGTACGGCGGGCGATATTATCGCCTGCCGCCCGTTCGACGCCTCGCTGACCCTGTTCCAAAAGGGCAATCTGGCGGCGGTCAATGATATTCCCGGCGTCGATAAGTTCAGCGCCGTGGCGAAATCCGGCTGGTCCACCGACGATGGCAAAAGCACCTTCTGCGTGCCCGTCGCCTCGGTGATCCACGGGTTTATCTATAATAAAGACGCTTTCACCAAGCTCGGCATTAAGCCGCCGAAGACGGAAGAAGAGTTTTTCGCCGCGCTTGAGAAGATTAAGAGGGACGGCACCTATATTCCGATGGCGATGGGCACCAAGGAGCAGTGGGAAGCTGCGACCATGGGCTATCAGAACATCGGCCCGAACTATTGGAAGGGCGAAGACGGGCGCCTCGCGCTTATTCGCGGCAAGCAGAAGCTGACCGACGCCGAATGGGTCGACCCCTATAAAACCCTGGCGAAATGGGCGCCGTATTTGGGCGATGGCTTCAAGGCCCAGACCTATGCCGATAGCCAGAACCTCTTCACCCTCGGGCGCGCGGCGATCTACCCCGCCGGGTCGTGGGAAGTGTCGGGCTTTAATGCCCAGGCCAATTTCAAAATGGGCGTCTTCTTCCCGCCGGTGAAGAAAGCCGGGGATGAATGCTATATCTCCGACCATGTGGACATCGCCCTTGGCATGAACGCCAAGAGCAAGAATGCCGATGCGGCCAAGAAATTCCTGGCTTGGGTGGCCTCGCCAGAGTTTGCGTCGATTTATTCGAACGAGCTGCCGGGCTTCTTTAGCCTGCAATCGACCGCCGTTGATCTGAAAGATCCGCTGGCCAACGAGTTTCTGTTCGGTCGCCAGCAGTGCAAATCGACGATCCGCTCGACCTATCAAATCCTGTCGCGCGGGACGCCGAACCTTGAAAATGAAACCTGGGGCGCCTCGGTGAACGTCATCAACGGCACCGAAACCCCGGATGCGGCGGCCAAGCGCCTGCAAACGGGTCTCGCAAGCTGGTACAAGCCGGCCCAATAAGGCAGGATTCAGCCCCGGCCGTAGCCTTTGGGCACGGCTGGGGCTGACCCTTTTTCGGAGCATCGGCTGCAATGACGCCTGATCCGTCCCCGGCCCGCGCACGGCGCTGGCATATCCTGGTTTTTCTGGCCCCGGCCGTGCTGATCTATTCGGCGCTGATGATCATCCCGTTGATCGATACTCTGCGCCTATCGTTCTTCACACCCCAAGACGGCGGCCAGACCTTCGCCGGGTTTCAGAATTTCATCACCCTGTTCACCGATCCGCGCTGGTCGGTCAGCTTTTGGAATGCGTTGAAGAATAATCTGATTTTCTTCCTGATCCATATGGCGATCCAGAACCCGGTCGGGATTGCGTTGGCGGCGATCCTGTCGGTGCCGAAGCTGGCGGGGCGGGCGTTTTACCGCACGGCCTTCTTTTTGCCGACCATGCTGTCCTTCGTCATCGTCGGGTTCGTGTGGAAGCTCATTCTCAGCCCGATTTGGGGCGTGGCGCCGACCTTGATGGGGTTTGTTGGCTTGAAATCCCTCTTCGGCCCGTGGTTGGGGCAGGAGAGTACGGCGCTGCTCACCGTGTCGCTAATCTCGGTCTGGCAGTTTGTCGGCATCCCGATGATGCTGATCTATGCCGCGCTGATCGCTATTCCCGATGAGGTGGTGGAGGCGGCTGAGATGGATGGGCTGACCGGCTTCCGGCAGTTCTGGAAAATCAAACTGCCGCTGATCTTGCCGACGCTGGGGATCGTCTCGATCCTGACTTTCGTGGGGAATTTCAACGCCTTCGACCTGATCTACACGATGCAGGGCGCGCTGGCGGGGCCGAATTTCTCCACCGATCTGTTAGGCACTTACCTGTATCGCACCTTCTTCGGCTTCCAGCTTCAGCTTGGCAATCCGACGATGGGGGCGACGATTGCAACGATGATGTTCCTCATCATCCTATGCGGGGTTATGGCCTATCTGTTCTTCATTCAGCGGCGCATGCGGCGCTATCAATTCTAGGGGCTAGAACCATGAAAACAGCCCGGTCTTCGCCGCTCACCACCGGCCTTCTGCATCTTGGTCTGCTGGCCTATACGGCGCTCTGCCTTGCGCCGCTGCTGCTGGTGCTGATCAATTCGGTCAAATCCCGCGCGGCGGTGTTCCGCGAACCGATGGCGCTGCCGACGCCGCAGACCTTCGATCTCGCGGGATTTACCCTGGTTCTGGCGAAAGGCGATTTTCTTGGCTATTTCGCCAATAGCTTGATCGTTACCTGCGGATCGCTGTTCTGCGTGCTACTGTTCGGGGCGATGGCGGCCTTTGCCCTGTCGGAATATCGCTTTCGGGGCAATGCGCTGCTGGGCTTTTATCTCGCCATTGGCATTATGATCCCGATCCGCCTCGGCACCATCGGCATTCTGAATATGATGGTCGCGACCAATTTGGTGAATACCCATATCGGGCTGATCCTGGTCTATACCGCGCAAGGGCTTCCCCTGTCGGTCTTTATCCTGACGGAGTTTATGCGCCAGGTATCGGGCGACCTTAAAAGCGCCGCGCGGATCGATGGCCTGTCGGAATATGCCATCTTCTTTAAGCTGGTCTTGCCGCTGGTGCGGCCCGCGATTGCCACCGTGGCGGTCTTTTCGATGATCCCGATTTGGAACGATCTGTGGTTTCCGCTCATCCTGGCGCCCAGCGAGGCGACAAAGACCGTCACCCTCGGCGCGCAAGCCTTCATCGGCCAATATGTAACCAACTGGAACGCCGTGCTGGCCGCGCTAACGTTGGCGATCCTGCCGGTGCTGGTGCTTTACCTCGGCTTTTCCCGCCAGTTGATCCGGGGGATTACTGCTGGGGCGGTAAAATAACCTTCTCTTTTCAGACGTTTTGACCCGGCAGGCGCCGCGCGCCGCCCGGTATGGAGATGCGACGATGGGTTCGCTCCTGCTCGACACTATCAAAAAATCCTTTGGCGCCGTCGATGTCATCAAAGGCGTGGACCTGAGCGTTGCCGACGGCGAGTTTTGCGTCTTCGTCGGCCCGTCCGGTTGCGGAAAATCGACGCTGCTGCGCATCATTGCGGGGCTGGAAGATCAGACCTCCGGTCATCTTGCCATCGACGGCAAGCGGATGGACGCGGTGCCACCGGCGAAACGTGGCATTGCGATGGTGTTTCAATCCTATGCGCTCTACCCGCATCTCGACGTGCGGCGGAACATGGGTCTCGCGCTGGAGCAGGAGGGGGTGAGCAAGCCGGAGATTGCCGCGCGCGTGACCCAGGCCGCTGCCATGCTACGTCTCGACCCGCTTTTGTCCCGCCGCCCGGCGGAACTGTCGGGCGGGCAGCGCCAGCGCGTCGCCATCGGTCGCGCCATCGTGCGCCAGCCCAGCCTGTTCCTGTTCGACGAGCCGCTGTCGAACCTCGATGCGGCGTTGCGCGTCGGAACCCGCATCGAAATCGCTAAGCTGCACCGCGACCTTGGCGCGACGATGATCTATGTGACCCATGATCAGGTGGAGGCAATGACCCTTGCCGACCGTATCGTCGTGTTCAACGGCGGGCGGATCGAGCAGGTGGGCAAGCCGATGGACCTGTACCACCGACCGGCCAACCTTTTCGTTGCCGGGTTCATCGGCTCGCCAACGATGAATTTCCTGACGGGGGAGGCCGCCGCGCGGGTCGGGGCCACGACGCTCGGCATCCGGCCAGAACATCTGCGCCTCGCCGCCGATGGGCCGTGGGAAGGCACAGTGATCCATATCGAATATCTTGGTGCCGATACGATGATCTATGTCGACGTTCCCGGCGCGGGCACCTTGACCGTGCGGGCCGGGGAGGAGAGCGAGCATCGGGTGGGCGAAACCCTGCGCCTCGCGCCCATCGAGGCGAAAATCCACCGTTTTGACGGGGAGGGGCAGGCGCTGGCGCGTTAATCTGCCTATCCTTTCGGCAGAAAACCCCTCTATGGTGGGGCAGGGTAACGGGCGGACGAAGGTGCGATGAAAACGGTCGATTCGGAATGGCTGCGGAAGATCAACCGCTTCCATGTTCTCGATTGCCTGCGCCGCCACGAGCCTATCGCCCGGATCGAGCTGGCTCAGCGCACCCAGCTTTCCCCGGCCACAATCTCCGCCATCGTCCAGGATCTTGAAAGCGAAGGGCTCATCGATCTCGCCGAGCCGGATGCCGCGGGCGGGCGGGGGCGGCCCCGCGTGCTGCTGCGCCTGAAGGCCGAGGCGGCGGCCGTGCTGGGGGTGAATATCTCGGCGGATCGGCTCAGTTTTTCCGTCGCCAATCTGAAGGCCGAAGAAATTCAGGCGCTCGCCCTGCCCGCGCAGCCGAAGCGCGATGGGTTGGCGGCCACGCTGCGCAATATCGAAGCCGGGCTGCGGCGGGCAGTCGAGGCGGCGGATATGGAACTGCACGACATCGCCGGGGTCGGGATCGCGCTGCCGGGCATGATCGACGCCGCCCAGGGGATTTGCCATTGGTCGCCGCTGTTCGGCCCCGGGCCGCTGTCGATTGTTGAACCGCTCGCCCAAGCCCTCGGCGTGCCCTGCGTCATGGATAATGAAGCGCGGCTGGTGGCCTTGGCGGAGGTTTGGTTCGGGGCCGAGACGGCGGAACCCTTTCTGGTCGTTACGGTTGATCAGGGCGTCGGCATGGCGCTGGTTCAGGGCGGGGAGGTGGTGCGCGGCGCCTTCGGCCTGGGGTCGGAGTTTGGCCATACCAGCCACCGGGAAGACGGGCCGCTGTGTCAATGCGGTAAGCGCGGTTGCGTCGAAGCCTTTACCGCCGATTACGCCATCGCCCGCGCCGCCGATCCCTTTCTGTCGCCCGCCCCCCATGCCTCCGCCCAAATCCGCTTTCAGGAAGCGCTAGCGGGCGCGCGGGCGGGGAACGCCGACCTAACGGCGGTCTTTGCCGAAGCGGGGCGGATTTTGGGCCAAGAACTTGCCAATGTTTGCAACCTCTTTAACCCGGCGCGGGTCATCCTAGCCGGATCGGGTATTCGGGCCGGGGGGCTATTGTTGGGGCCGTTGCGCGCGGCGTTCGACGCGCGGCTGATTGCCCCGCTCGCCGGGCGCATTCCGCTAACCCCGCTGCCTGATGGGCTTGATCTTTGGGCGCGGGGCGCGGCGGCGCTGGTCGTGCGCGGGCTCTATTCCGCCCCTTGGCACCGCCCCGCCTGATTTTTCGATCGTTAAAATAAACCGGCTTGCAATCACCTCGAAGCCGTTTTACGATTTTTTTCAGCATCCAAAATAATTAACGCCAAACGGCGCGGATGCCGTCGGGCAAGCCTGCCCGGACCAAAAGCGCCGCAGAGCGCAAACAGGAGGAAACGACACATGAGCCTAAAGACACTCGCCTTGGGTCTCGCCGCTGGCGCATCGCTGCTGGCCCTGGCTACCGGGGCGCAGGCCCAATCGAAGCTGGTCGTCGGTGTGTCCTGGTCGAATTTCCAGGAAGAACGTTGGAAAATCGACGAAGCCGCGATCAAGAAGCAGCTTGCTGCTGTCGGCGCCGAATACATTAGCGCCGATGCCCAGTCGAACCCGCAAAAGCAGTTGGCCGATGTGGAAAGCCTAATCGCGCGCGGCGCTAAGGCCTTGATCGTGCTGGCGCAGGATGCCCAGGCTATTCAGCCCGCCGTCGCCAAAGCCAAAGCCGAAAAAATCCCGGTCCTCGGCTATGACCGGCTGATCGAAGTCCCCGGCGTCTTCTACCTGACCTTCGACAATATCGAAGTGGGGCGGATGATGGCGCGCGAAATTCAGAAGGCTAAGCCGACCGGCAATTACGTGTTCATTAAAGGCTATAATGCCGATCCGAACGCCGATTTCCTGGCGATGGGGTCGAAGGAAGTGCTGAAGCCCGCTATCGACAAGGGCGATATTAAAATCGTTGGCGAGCAATATACGGATCGTTGGCTGCCGGAAAATGCCCAGAAGAATATGGAGCAGATCCTGACCGCCAATAACAATAAGGTCGATGCCGTCGTTGCCGCCAATGATGGTACGGCGGGCGGCGCGGTGGCGGCGATGACCGCCCAGGGCCTGTCCGGTATTCCCATCTCCGGCCAGGATGCCGATCAGGCGGCGCTGAACCGCATCGCGCGTGGTCTTCAGACCGTGACGATCTGGAAGGACGCCCGCACCCTCGGCCAAAAGGCCGCCGAAGTGGCCGCCGAACTCGCCAAAGGCACGGCGATGGACAAAATCCCCGGCTCGTTCAAATGGGGCGACGGGCCGAACAAGGTCTCGCTCGATACTATTCTGCTGAAGCCGGTACCCGTCACCCGCGATAATCTCGACGTGGTGATTGCCGCGGGCTGGAGCACGAAGGAACAAGTGTGCCGCGGCGCGACCAATAATCCGCCGGCAGCCTGCAAGTAACCTTTCTCCTGGCCTTCTCCCCCGGGGCGGTTTGCATCCCGGGGGAGCTTTTCGACCCCGCTGCGGGGGAGTTTTTCCGAATGCAGTCTTTTTCTCTCCGGCGCCTTGCGGCGGCGACGGGGCTGGACACGCGCCTGCTGGCGATGGCCGGTGCCCTGGTGCTGATTGCGCTGGTGTTCAATACGCTTAGCGGCGGCGCCTTTCTTTCCCCGCGTAATCTGTGGAACCTGGCGGTCCAAAGCTCGATGGTGGGGATTCTCGCCACCGGCATGGTGCTGGTCATCGTGACGCGCAATATCGATCTGTCGGTCGGCTCGGTTCTCGGGGCCATCGGCATGGGCGCGGCGGTGGTGCAAGTGCAGATTTTGCCGCCGGATGTATGGTGGAATACGCCGCTGACCATTCTGGCCGCTGTGATTTTCGGCATCATCATCGGGGCATTTCAGGGCTTCTGGGTCGCTTACCGCCAAGTTCCGTCCTTCATTGTCACGCTGGCCGGGTTGCTGGTGTTTCGCGGCGTTGCCTGGATGGTGACGGAAGGCCGTACCGTCGCGCCGATGGAAGAGAGCTTCCAGCTTCTCGGCGGCGGTCTGCGCGGCAGCATCGGCGCGACCTGGAGTTGGGTTCTCGGGCTGTTGGCGATTGCCGCCGTCGTCTATCAGTTGTTCCGCGCCCGGCGCCGTCGCAAGACCTATGGGTTTGCCGAAAAGCCGCTGTGGGGCGACCTGTTGACCGGCGGGCTGTGGATCGCCGCCATCGCCGGTTTTGTGCTGACGATGAATTCCTACAATCGGCCCGGCACCAATATTGCGCAGGGGATTCCCATCCCTGTACTGCTGCTGATTGGCACGATTTTGGTGATGGAAACCATCGCCCGCACCACGCGCTTCGGCCGGTATGTGTTTGCCTATGGCGGCAACCCGGAAGCGGCGCGCCTCGCCGGGATCGATGTGCGTAAGCTCGTACTGACGATCTTCATCATCATGGGCATTCTTGCGGCGGTCGCCGGGATTTTGGCGACGGCGCGGCTCAATGCCGGGGTGAATTCCACCGGTACCTTGGCCGAACTGTCGGTGATTGCCGCCGTGGTGATCGGCGGGACCAGCCTTGCGGGCGGCGCCGGGTCGATTGCCGGGGCGATCCTGGGGGCGGTGATCATGCAAAGCCTTGAAAACGGCATGGTGCTGCTGGGGCTGCCCAGCGCTTTGCAACAGGTCGTCATCGGCCTTGTGCTGATCTTGGCGGTATGGGCCGATGTGGTCTACCGCCGCCGCGTTGCCTGACGGGAGACGTGCAATGCGCACCCCTTTGATTGAAATGCGCCATATTCACAAGCACTTCGGTGGTGTCGTGGCGCTTGATGATGTGTCGGTCACGCTGCACCGGGGCGAGGTTGTTGGCCTGTTAGGCCATAATGGCGCCGGGAAATCGACGCTGATCAAAATCCTGTCCGGCGCCTATGAGGCGGATGGCGGCGAGATTTTGGTCGATGGTCAGCCGGTCACGATCAGCAGCCCGCGCGACGCCCGCGCCGCTGGGATCGAGACGATCTATCAAACGCTCGCGCTGGCCGATAATCTTGATGCGGTGGCGAATGTCTTCCTGGGGCGGGAGATTGTGACCCCCTTTGGGCGGCTCGACGATGCGGCGATGGAACATGCGACGCGCGAGGTTCTGTCGAAGCTGAAGGTCGTCGATCTCAAATCCGTCCGCGCGCCGGTGTCCAGCCTATCGGGCGGGCAGCGCCAATCGATTGCCATTGCCCGCGCCATCCACTTCAAGGCGCAAATCTTGATTATGGACGAACCCTGCGCCGCCTTGGGGCCGCAGGAAACGGCGATGGTGGCGGCGGTGATCCAGGAATTGAAGCGCCAGGGCCTGGGGATTTTCCTCATCAGCCACGATCTGCACGATGTTTTCGAACTGGCCGACCGGCTGACGGTGATGAAGGGCGGCCGCGTCGTCGGCCATTGCCACACGAAGGACGTCAGCCACGATGATGTGCTGGGCATGATCATTGGCGGAAAAATGCCGGATAAGGCCACGGCAACCCTCTGATACAATTAAAGAAGACGCCCGGAGTCGGGCGAAGGAGCGATTATGGGGTACTTCAGCGATCTTCCCACCGTCCGCTACGAGGGGCCGGAGAGCCGCAACCCGTTGGCTTTCCGCTATTATCAGCCGGACCGGCTGGTGCTGGGCAAGCCGATGGTGGAGCATCTGCGCCCGGCGGTGTGCTATTGGCATAGCTTCTGTTGGCCGGGCAGCGATGTGTTCGGCCCCGGTACCTTCACCCGCCCGTGGCTGACCCTGGGCGATGGGTTGGACGCGGCAAAAGCCAAGGCGGATGATGCTTTTGACTTTTTCCAAAAGCTGACCATTCCCTATTTCGCGTTTCACGATGTCGATGCGGTCTCCCTCGGGAATAACCTCACCGAAGCGCGCAGTAACCTCGATGCGATTGCCGATTATTTTGCCCAGAAAATGCAGCAGACCGGCGTGAAGCTGCTGTGGGGCACGGCGAACCTCTTTTCGCATCCGCGCTATCAGGCGGGCGGCGCGACCAATCCCGATCCGGCGATCTTCGCCTATGCGGCGGGCCAGGTGCGCAATATGCTGGAAGTAACCCATCGCCTGGGCGGCAAGAACTATGTGCTGTGGGGCGGGCGCGAGGGCTATGACACGCTGCTGAATACAGATATGCGTCAGGAACTCGACCAATTGGGCCGGTTCTTAAATTTGGTGGTCGAGCATAAGCATAAGATCGGCTTCAAGGGCACGATCCTGATCGAACCGAAACCCTGCGAGCCGACGAAGCATCAATACGACTTCGACGCCGCCACCGTGCACGCCTTATTGGCCAAATACGGTCTGCTGGGCGAAGTGAAGCTGAACCTGGAAGTCAATCACGCCACCCTGGCGGGCCATAGTTTCGAGCATGAGGTCGCCTACGCGCTCGGTTATGGGCTGCTCGGCAGCGTCGATCTTAATCGCGGCGACCCGCAGAACGGCTGGGATACCGACCAGTTCCAGAATGATATTCAAGAAACCACCCTGGTCCTGTATCGCCTGCTGCACGCGGGCGGGCTGGACACCGGCGGCTTTAATTTCGACGCGAAGGTGCGCCGCCAGTCGATCGATGCCGTCGATATGCTGCACGGTCACGTCGGCGGGTTGGACCTGCTGGCCCGCGCCCTGTTGAATGCCGAAGCGCTGCTGGCCGATGGGCAGTTGCCCGGCTTCGTCGCCAACCGCTATGCCGGATGGAAGAGCGGTCCGGGTGCGGATATTCTGGCGGGCAAACTCTCGTTGGTGGAGATTGCCGATCAGGCCGTCGCCGCCCCGGTGCCGCACCCGGTTTCCGGCCGTCAGGAAATGCTGGAAAACCTCGTCCAGCGCTTCATTTAGGAGCCTTGCCTGTGTATTTGGGGATCGATCTCGGCACCTCCGGCGTCAAACTGCTGCTGGTGGACGATGCGGATACTATCCGCGCCGAAGCCAGCGCAGCGCTGACCGTGCAGCGCCCGCAACCCTTATGGTCGGAGCAAAACCCTGCCGATTGGTGGGCGGCGCTGGAAACCGCCTTGGCGGCCCTGCGGCGCGATCATCCCCAAGCGCTGGCATCGGTGCGCGGCATCGGTCTTTCGGGCCAAATGCACGGTGCGGTGCTGCTCGATAAAGACGACCGCGTGCTGCGCCCCGCGATTCTGTGGAACGATGGGCGCAGCGGCGCGGAATGTGCGGAACTGGAAGCCTTGGTGCCGCAGTCGCGCCAGATCACCGGCAATCTCGCCATGCCCGGCTTCACCGCGCCAAAGCTTCTGTGGGTGAAAAAGCACGAGCCGGAAATCTTCGCCCAGGTCGCGCGCGTGCTGCTACCGAAGGACTATCTGCGCCTGCGCTTGACGGGGGCGGCGATCTCCGACCTTTCCGATAGTGCCGGAACCCTGTGGCTTGATGTGGCCGCCCGCGATTGGTCGGACGCGATGCTCGCGGCCACCGGCTTAACTCGGGCAGCGATGCCGACGCTGGTCGAAGGCTCGGCGGTCGGGGGGCTGCTGTTGCCCGATATCGCGGCTGCCTTTGGTCTTCCTGCCGGGATTCCGGTGGCGGGCGGGGCGGGGGATAATGCCGCCGGGGCGGTCGGGATCGGCTGCATTGCGCCGGGGAATGGCTTCATCTCTCTCGGCACCTCCGGCGTGCTGTTCACGGCGACGGAAGGGTTTGCCCCCAATCCCGCCCAGGCGGTGCATAGTTTCTGCCACGCGGTGCCGGGGCGCTGGCATCAGATGGCGGTGATGCTGAGTGCGGCGGCGTCCCTGACGTGGGTGGCGCGCGTGACCGGCGCGGCGAGTGAGGCGGCGCTGATCGCAGAGATTGCGGCGGAAACCCACGGGCCGGGGCGGGAGCTGTTCCTGCCCTATCTTTCGGGGGAGCGCACCCCGCATAATAACCCGCACGCGACCGGGCTGTTTGCCAATCTCACCCATGAAACCCGCCGCAGCGACCTGGGGCGCGCCGTGTTGGAAGGCGTAGGCTTCGCCTTTGCCGATGGATTGGCGGCGCTGCGAGCGGCGGGAACGGCGGTTGACAGCCTCTCTGTTATCGGCGGCGGCGCGCGGTCGCGACTGTGGGGGGAAATCCTCGCCTCGATCCTCGATCTGCCGCTGACCTACCCTAAGGGCGCCGACTTTGGCCCGGCCTTCGGCGCGGCGCGGCTAGCGCGGCTGGCGGCAACCGGGGAAGACCCGGCGGCGGTGTGTCGTCCCCCGGCGGTCGATCATGTCATCGACCCGAACCCGCTATGGCGGGACGCCTATAGCATCCAGTATCAGGCCTATCGCGCCGCCTATCGCGGCTAGCCCTCACCCGGCACCTTCGGTGCCACCCTCTCCCAAAAGGAGAGGGGTTTTGCGAGAGCCTCTCTATAACTATCGCCGCGCGCCAAGAACCCTCTCCCTTTGAGAGAGGGCAGGGTGATGGGTTTTCGGTTATAAGCAGGCATTGCCGTTACACGAGGGGGTTCCGATGTCCGTTCCGTTTACTCTGGCCCTGCATGGTGGCGCCGGAACCATCCCCAGCGCGATGATGACCCCGGCGAAGGAAGCCGCCTACCACGCCGGTCTTGCCCGTGCGTTGCGCGCGGGCTATGCCGTGCTGGAAAACGGCGGGGCGGCGCTGGATGCCGTAACGGCGGCGGTCTGCGCGCTCGAAGACGATCCCCTGTTCAACGCCGGGCGCGGCGCGGTCTATACGCGCGACGGCACCCAGGAAATGGACGCGGCGATTATGGACGGGCGCGACCGCAGCGCCGGGGCGGTGGCCGGTCTCTTCGGCCCGAAAAACCCGATCCTCGCGGCCCGGGCGGTGATGGACCGCACGCCCCATGTGCTGATGATCGGCGCGGGGGCCTTGAAAATTGCGCGGGATGCGGGCCTCGATTTCGGCGACCGCGATTATTTCTTCACCCAGGAGCGCTGGGATGCCCTGCAAAGCACGTTGGCGCTGCAAGGCCGCGACGATGGCGATGCCAGCCGCAAGCATGGCACGGTCGGTGCGGTGGCGCGCGATGCCCAGGGCAATCTCGCTGCGGCGACGTCGACCGGCGGCATGACCGCGAAACTCGCGGGCCGGGTCGGCGACAGCCCCGTGATCGGCGCGGGCACCTTCGCCGACAATGAAACCTGCGCCGTTTCGGCAACCGGCCACGGCGAACTCTTCATCCGCTGGGCCGCCGCCCATGAAATCGCGTCCCGCATGCGTCACCGTAGCGAGAGCCTGTTGGTCGCGGCGGAGCATGTCACCCTGCACGATCTGCCGCCGGACTCGGGCGGGCTGATCGCCGTTGGCACCGATGGTTCCGTCGCGCTGCCCTTTAACTCCGAAGGCATGTATCGCGGCATGATCGGCGCGGGCGGCGTCGCTTGGACCGGGATTTACCGGGAAGAGCTGGTCGCCGTCGAAGGCTAATCCGGCAGAAACTCCCCCTGGCGCCGCGCCACCGTCTCCGCAATGAAGTCGGCGGTGGCGGCGACGCGGGCGAGGGCGCGCAGGTCTTCGTGAACGATCAGCCAAAAGCTGCGGGTGACGGTAATGTCTTTGCCGAGCACCGGCACAAGGCCGGGGTCGCGGTCGGCAATGAAGCGCGGCAGAATGCACAGGCCCGCGCCCGCTTGGGTCGCCTTTAACTGGGCGATCAAATTGCTGCTTTTCAGCCGGGGGGTGATATCGCCGAGCGCGGCGATATAATCGAGTTCCGGCGTGAAAATCAGATCATCGATATAGCCGATGAAACGGTGGCCGGGCAGATCGGCGCGCGTGCGGATCGGCGCTTGCGCGGCGAGATAGTCGGCGGCGGCGTAGAGGCGCAGGTGATAATCGGTCAGCTTGCGCACGACCAGCCGCCCTTCGGTGGGGCGGGATAAGCTGACGGCGATATCGGCTTCGCGCTTGGAGAGGCTAAAGACGCGCGGCGTCGCCACCAGTTGCACTTCAAGATCGGGGTGGCGGTCGCAGAGCCGGCCGATATGGGCGGCGAGGAACAGGCTGCCGAAGCCATCGGGCGCGCCGATGCGGACTGTACCGCTCATGGCGCGGTCGGCATCGCCGACGAGGCCTTGCGCGGCAATCGCGGCGCGTTCCATTTCCTCCGCCACGCTGCGCAGCCGTTCGCCCTCCGCCGTTAGGGTGAACCCATCCGGGCGGCGGTCGAACAGAGTGACATTCAAGGCTTCTTCCAGCGCGGCGATGCGGCGGCTCACGGTGGTATGGTCGGCGCGCAAGCGTTTGGCCGAAACCACCAGCTTGCCGGTGCGGGCCACATCCAAAAAATAGCGCAGGTCGTTCCAGTTAAAGCCGCTCATTCCATCCCCTTGCGCGAAAACCCGCACAAAGGATGCGCGGAATTGCCCGTCGCTTCCAGAGGGGGATTACGCTCCCATAGGCGCAATAAAAATTTGGGGGAAGCCATCATGGCGACAGAATTATACCATCTCATCGGCGGGAAAAAGGTTACGGGCACGTCAGGCCGCTTCGCCGACGCCTTCGAGCCGATGACCGGCACCCTGCGCAGCAAGGTTCCGCTGGCGAGTGTGGAAGAAGTAGCGACCGCCGTCGAGAACGCCAAGGCCGCACAGCGCGCCTGGGCCGTGCAGAACCCGCAGAAGCGCGCCCGCGTGATGATGCGCTTCCTTGATCTCGTGCAGCAAGAGTACGACGAACTGGCCCTGCTGCTGGCGCTGGAGCACGGCAAAACCATCGTTGATGCCAAGGGCGATATTCAGCGCGGGCTGGAGGTCATCGAATTCTGCTGTGGTATTCCGCATTTGCAGAAGGGCGAGTTTACCGACAGCGCCGGGCCGGGGATCGATATTTATTCGATGCGCCAGCCGCTCGGCGTCGTTGCGGGCATTACGCCGTTCAACTTTCCAGCGATGATCCCGATGTGGAAATTCGGCCCGGCGATTGCCTGCGGCAATGCCTTTATTCTAAAACCGTCCGAACGCGCCCCCTCCGTGCCCGTGCGCCTCGCAGAACTGATGCTGGAAGCAGGGCTGCCGGAGGGTATTCTCAACGTCGTCCACGGCGATAAGGTGGCGGTCGATGCCATTCTCGATCACCGCGACATCAAAGCGGTCGGCTTCGTCGGCTCCACCCCGATTGCCGAATATGTCTATACGCGCGGCACGGCGGCGGGCAAGCGAGTGCAATGCTTCGGCGGCGCCAAGAACCATGCGCTGATCATGCCCGATGCCGATCTCGATCAGGCGACCGATGCGCTGATCGGCGCCGGGTTCGGCGCGGCGGGCGAACGCTGCATGGCGATTTCCGTGGTTGTTCCCGTTGGCAAGACCACGGCGGAAGCGCTGATGGACCGCCTGGTGCCGCGCGTCGAAGCGCTGAAAATCGGCCCGTCGACCGATCTGGGGGCGGATTTTGGCCCGTTGGTCACGGCGGAGCATCTCGCCAAGGTGAAATCCTACGTCGATCTCGGGGTTTCCGAAGGCGCCAATCTGCGCGTCGATGGCCGGGGTTTCAAAATGCAAGGCTACGAGAACGGCTATTACATGGGCGGCTGCCTGTTCGACCATGTGACGCCGCAGATGCGGATTTATAAGGAAGAAATCTTCGGTCCGGTCCTGTCGGTTGTCCGCGCTGATACGTATGAGGAAGCGCTCGCCCTGCCGAACGATCACGAATACGGTAACGGCGTTGCCATTTTCACCCGCGACGGCGGGGCGGCGCGCGATTTCGCCGCCCGCGTCGATGTCGGCATGATCGGGGTCAATGTGCCGATCCCCGTGCCGCTGGCCTATTATACGTTTGGCGGCTGGAAGCGGTCGGGCTTCGGCGACCTTAACCAGCATGGGCCGGACGCGGTGCGCTTCTATACCAAAACCAAAACGGTTACCTCCCGCTGGCCGACGGGTATTAAGGACGGCGCCAGCTTCGTCATTCCGACGATGAGCTAAGGGGAGGCATAAAACCATGACACAGATCGCATTCATCGGTCTTGGCAATATGGGCGGGCCGATGGCGGCCAATCTGGTGAAGGCCGGGCATAGCGTGACCGGCTTCGATCTGGTTCCGGCAGTATTGGAGGACGCAAAGGCGGCGGGGGTGGCGATTGCCGCCACGCCGGGCGACGCGGTGGGGGGCGCCGATATTGTCATCACCATGCTACCGAGCGGGAAGCATGTGCTGAGCGTCTACGAGGCTATCCTTCCGGCGGTGGTCCCGGGAACGCTGCTGATCGACAGTTCGACGATTGACGTGGACTCGGCCCGCAAAGCCCATGCGCTTGCGGCGGATAAAGGCGCGGTCGCTCTCGATGCCCCCGTCTCGGGCGGGGTTGGCGGGGCGGCGGCGGGAACGCTGACGTTCATGGTCGGCGGCAGCGCGGCGGCCTTCGCCCGGGCCGAACCGATCCTGGCGGCGATGGGTAAGAAAATCGTCCATTGTGGCGACGCGGGCGCCGGGCAGGCCGCCAAGATCTGCAATAATATGATCCTGGGCATTTCCATGATCGCCGTCAGCGAAGCCTTTGTCCTGGCAGAAAAACTCGGCCTGTCCCATCAGGCTCTGTTCGACGTCGCCTCCACCTCCTCCGGCCAATGCTGGTCCTTGACCACCTATTGCCCGGTGCCCGGCCCGGTGCCGACCAGCCCGGCCAACCGCGACTATCAGCCCGGCTTTGCCGCCGCGCTGATGCTGAAAGACCTCGCCCTCTCGCAAGACGCCGCCGCTAGCGCCGGTGCCGCCACCCCCTTGGGGGCCGCAGCAACCAAGCTCTACGAGGCGATGGTGGCCGCCGAGCAGGGCGGCGTCGACTTCTCCGGCATCATCAATCGCTTGCGTGCCGGAGCGACAGCCTAAGGCTCTAGGCTGTTTCTTTCTGTTCCCAAGAACTTGAAGCGCAGGCAGCCCCTGCGCTTCTTTTTTTACACGATCCCCGCCGACGCCCCGCCGCGCGGTGGGCGTTCTTTGGCTTTTTCCGCCCGGTAGCCGCTGGCGCGGTAGACGGCGATGGGGTCGATGGCCCCGCCCGCGCGGCGGCGGACCTCGGCCAGCAGCGGCGAAACATCGGTATTGAACGCCTGCTTCAGCAGCGTATGTGCGCCCAAAGCATCGCAGGCGGTTTGCGCGTCGGTCAGCGCGGCGCGGTCGATCAAGAGGGCCTGGGCGTAGCGGCGCTGCACTTCCATCGCGCTGCTCATCAGGCTTTCGATGGGGTCGGTCACATTGTGCGACTGGTCGAGCATATAGGCGGGCGCAAAACCGGGCGCGCCACGCTGGGCGGCATCGACCAGTTCGTTGAAGATCAGGAATAGTTGGAAGGGGTTGATCGAGCCGCTGTCGAGATCATCGTCGCCGTATTTGCTGTCGTTGAAATGGAAACCCGCAAGCTTGCCGAAGCGCACAAGGCGGGCGACGATCATTTCGATATTGGTATTCGGCGCATGATGGCCGAGATCGACGAGGCATTTCGCCTGCGGCCCCAGTTCGGTTGCGGCCAGATAGCTGCTACCCCAATCGGCGATCACGGTGGCGTAGAAGGCGGGTTCGAAGAGCTTATGTTCAATGAACACCGACCAATCGGCGGGTAGGGCGGCGTAAATTTGCGCCATACTGTCGAGGTAGCGGTCGAAAGCGGCGGTGAAATTCTGCTGGCCGGGGAAATTGGCGCCATCGCCCACCCAGACGGTGAGCGCGGGGGCACCGAGCGTCTGGCCTAAGCGGATACAGTCGATGTTATGGGCGACGGCAAGGTCGCGCACGGCCTTGTCGGGGTGGCTGAGCGAGCCGAATTTATAGGAAACCGGTTGGCCGGGCTGGTCCTGGAAGGTGTTGGAGTTTACGGCATCGAACCCCAGGCCCAAGTCTGCCGCCTGGGCTTTCAGCGCGGCAGCATCGCTGGGTTTGTCCCAGGGGAAATGCAGCGAAACAGTCGGGGTGGCGCGGGTGAGTTGCTGGATGGTGGCGCAATCTTCCAGCTTATCGTCCAGCCCGCGTGGCTCCCCCAGCCCGGCAAAGCGGGCGAAGCGGGTGCCGCCGGTGCCAACCCCCCAGCTTGGCAGGGCGACGCCAAAGGCCGCCACCTGATCGGCGATGGTATCGAGGTCGATGCCGCGCCGGGCGACCTGGCGCTTCAGTGCGGCGTAATCGTCCTCCAAAAACGCGGCGCGGCGGGCGTTGTCACTGCCGATGGCGTCGGCGGAAATCCGAAAGCTCATCTTGCCTCTCCTCAGCGGGTAAATGCGGCGGCGTTGCCCGCATCGACATTCAGAATATTCCCGGTCGATTTCGCCGAAGCGCCGGTGCAGAAGAACAGTACGGCGGCGGCAATATCTTCTGGATAGACCGACCGTTTGAGCAAGCTGCGCTGCCGGTAATGATCTTCCAGCGCGTCGGTGGAGAGATTATAGGCCTCCGCCCGCTCTTGCAGCCAGGAGCCGCTCCAGATTTTCGAGCCGCGCAGGACTGCATCGGGGTTGACGCTATTAACGCGAATGCCGAGCGGCGCGCCTTCGAGCGCCAAACAGCGCGCGAGGTGCAGTTCGGCGGCCTTAGCGGTGCAATAGGCCGAGGCATTGGGGGAGGCGGCGAGGGCGTTCTTGGAGCCGATGAAGACGATGGACCCGCCGGTGCCCTGGGTTTTCATCACCTTAAAGGCCTCCCGCCCGACCAGGAAATAGCCGGTCGTGAGGACGGAGATATTGCGGTTCCAGAGATCGAGCGAGGTTTCCTCCACCGGCGCGGCGGAGGCGATCCCGGCGTTGGAGACCAGGAGATCGACCCCACCAAAGGCCAGCGCGGCAGCTTCGAACCCGGCGGTGACGGAGGCTTCGTCGGTGACATCCACCCGCACGCCCGTCACCCGGTCCTTGCCGAAGCGCTTGGCGAAATCCTGCACGGTGGCGTTGAGACTATCGGCGTCGATATCGG
Organism: Elstera cyanobacteriorum; assembly: GCF_002251735.1. Taxonomy (NCBI): domain Bacteria; kingdom Pseudomonadati; phylum Pseudomonadota; class Alphaproteobacteria; order Rhodospirillales; family Rhodospirillaceae; genus Elstera; species Elstera cyanobacteriorum. The sequence continues at coordinate 46,374 of NZ_NOXS01000026.1, forward strand.
CCAGCACCACGGCAGCGCCATCGCCCAGCAGCGATTCAACCGTGGCCCGCCCGATGCCGCCCGCGCCACCGGTGACGAAGGCAATCTGCCCAGCGAGGCTTTTCGGCTTCGGCATGCGCTGCAGCTTGGCTTCTTCGAGCAGCCAATATTCAATGTCGAAGGCTTCTTGTTCATCGAGACCAACGTAGCGGTCCGCCCCATTGGCACCGCGCATAACGTTGATGGCATTGACATAAAACTCGCCCGCAATCCGCGCGGTGGCCTTATCGGCGGCGAACGTGATCATGCCGACGCCGGGGACCAGATAGACTACGGCATTGGGGTCGCGCATCTTCGGGCTATTCGGGCGGCGGCAGCGCTCGTAGTACGCCGCATAATCGGCGCGGTAGGCGGCAACGGCATCGTCCAGCGCCGCGAGCGTCGCGGGCAAATCGGGCTGCTGCGGGTCGAACGGCACCACCAGCGGGCGGATTTTGGTGCGCAGGAAATGGTCGGGACAGGAGGTGCCGAGGGCGGCCAGCGCATCCCTATCCTTGGCGCAGACGAATTCCAGCACTTCCGGGCTATCGTTGAAATGGCCGACCTTCGGCTGTGTTGCCGAAATTTTGCCGCGCAGGGCGGGCATCAGCGCCGCTGCAATGGTGCGGCGTTCGCTTTCGGCGAGCGGGGCGCAGGCCGGGCCGCCGAAAGCCGGGCCAGTGACTGTGGCGCGCAGCCATTCATCGGCGCGGTTGATAATGCGCAGAGTGGTTTCGTAGCAGTCTTGGGCGGTATCGCCCCACGTAAAGACGCCGTGGCCGCCCAGCATAATGCCGCGCAGCTTGGGGTTGGATCGGGCCACGGCTTCCAGCTTCAGCCCCAGGTCAAACCCCGGGCGCTGCCAGGGCAGCCAACCGATTTCCCCGCCGAAAATCTCCGCCGTCAATTCTTGGCTGCGGGCGGCGGCGGCAATGGCGATAACCGCGTCCGGATGCATGTGATCGACGTGCGCGTAGGGGATATAGGCGTGCAGCGGCGTATCGATACTGGCGGCGCGCGGGTTCAGGTTAAAGGTGCAATGGGGCAAATAGCCGACCATCTCATCTTCATGCTCAAGCCCGCGATAGAGCCCCTTCAACTGCTGAAGCTTATCGAGATAGAGCGTCGAGAACCCATCGAGCGCCATGCTGCCCAGATCGCCGCCCGAGCCTTTAACCCATAGGACCGTGACGTCTTGACCGGTCAATGGGTCAGAATGCGTCAGTTTGGCTGAGGTATTGCCGCCGCCGTAATTGGTGACACGCAGATCGGAGCCGAGGAGGTTGGAGCGATAGAGCAGTAGTTCCGGCGCGGAAAGCGTGGCGGCATGGGCGGCATCCCAAAGGGACGGGAGGGTTGAAGTCGCGGTCACGGTCCGGCTCCAGAATTGTTCAAAATGCGTCATTTGGGGATAGGAATCGGGTCTTGTCCCCGTTTCATCGGCATAAGGCGGTTATTTTTAGCCGCCTGTCAATCGGAATAGATAATTTTGCGTCGCAAAAGATTGTCTGTGCGACGCAATATGACGTTTATGCGATGCAAAATGAACAATTACCATTGACGGGTGATGCTTTTAGGATTTATCCGTTTTGTCACACCCGCCGAAGGGGCCATTTCCATGCATCAACACGAACGTCACGGGCTGATCGCTGCCTTGCTGCAAAAGCAGGGAACCATCGGGATTCAAGAGTTGATGACCCGGCTCGATGCCTCCCGCGCTACCGTTCGGCGCGATTTGCAGGATATGGAAGCGGCAGGCCTATTGCGCCGGGTGCGCGGCGGGGCGCAGGCTTTGGGTGGTCGGCCGACCCAGTTGACCGAACCGCCCTTCGACTATAACGCCACCTTAAACCGCGAAACCAAGCGCGCCATTGCCCGAAAGGCCGTGGAATTGTGCGGGGAGCGCGATTCGATCATCATCGACGGCGGCACGACCACCTTCGCGATGACCGAGTTTCTGGTGCAAACCAAGGTGGAGGTGCTGACCAATAGCATCCCCATCGCCGATTTCCTGATGCGCCACGGTGAGAACCGCGTGACCCTGCCGGGCGGCGAGATTTTCCGCGAGCAGCAGTTGATCCTGAGCCCTTTCGATAATGATCTGACGCATCGGTTCTTTGCGTCAAAACTCTTCATGGGGGCGCAGGCGCTAACCCAGCACGGGCTGATGCAGTCGGACCCGCTGCTGATCCGCGCCGAACAGAAGCTGATCGATCAGGCCGAAAAACTGGTGGTGCTGGTCGATAGCAGCAAATTCCAGGGGCGGGGCAGTCTCATTCTCTGCCCGCTGTCCCGCATCGACATCGTTGTGACCGACGATGGCATCAGCGATACCGCCGCCGCGCTGCTGCGCGATGCGGGGGTGGAGGTGATGACCGTTCCCCGCTGGCAAAACCGCTCAGCGGCCTAACCGACCCTCGACCTTAACGAGTCCGCGCAAGAACGGCTCCGGCGAGGAAAACCCATCCAAGGGAGGATGCAAGCCGTGACCAAATTTCTGAAAACCGCCAGCCTTGCCGTGATTGTCGGGCTGATGGCGATGAACTCCGCCGATGCCGCCGATAAGCTGCGCGTGGCCATGCTGGTCAAATCGCTCGGTAATGGTTTCTTTGAAGCCTGTAAGGAAGGCGGCCTTGAAGCCGCGAACGAGCTGGGTAACGTCGAGCTGATCTACACCGGCCCGACGGCGGCGACCGCCGAAGGCCAGATCGAGCTGATGAATGCACTGATCGCCCAGAAGGTCGATGCGATCGCCATTTCGGCCAACGACCCGAATGCGCTGGTGCCGGTTGCAAAGCGCGCCGCCGAGCGGGGGATCAAAGTCATCTCCTTCGATAGCGGTATCGCCAGCGGTCGCTTGCTGCAGTTGAACCCGTCGAACGCCTCCCTCATTGGGCAGAAGCAGGTGCAGATGGCACTCGATGCCGTTGGGAAAGAGGGCGGGGAAGTGGCCATTCTGTCGGCGACCGCCCAGGCGACTAACCAGAATATCTGGATCGCCGAAATGAAGAAGGAACTGGCGAAGCCGGAGTTTTCCTCGCTGAAACTCGTTTCCACCGTCTATGGTGACGATCAGGCCGATAAAAGCTACCGCGAGGCGCAGGGCCTATTCAAATCCTTCCCGAATTTGAAGGCGATCATCGCCCCAACCTCGGTCGGCATTGTTGCCGCCGCGAAGGCGGTGGCGGATCAGGGGCTAATCGGCAAGGTCTTCGTGACCGGCCTCGGTCTGCCATCCGAAATGAAGGGCCATGTGCAGAGCGGCGCGACCAAGAGCTTTGCCATCTGGAACCCGGTCGATCTCGGTTATACCGCCACCTATGCCGCCGTGCAGTTCACCAAGGGGCAGTTGACCGGTAAGGCGGGCGAAAAAGTACCGGTTGGGCGCATGGGCACGCTGACCATCGACGAGAAGGGCGAAGCCGCGATGGCGGAGCCGTTCACCTTCGATAAGGATAATGTGCTGAAATACGCAAAGTATTTCTAAAGCAATACCCCTCTCCCTCTGGGAGAGGGTTCTGCGGAATAAGAAAAAGGGATTGCCAAGGGATAAATCCCTTGGCTGGGGGTGCCGGGGGCAAAGCCCCTGGCTATCTCAAGGGGAGGAACCAATGGTTCTAGCCGTAGAGGGGCTGAAAAAGTCCTTCGGCGCCGTGGCGGCTTTGCGCGACGGGCGCCTAAGCCTAACGCCGGGCCGGGTCACCGCCTTGATCGGCGAAAATGGCGCGGGCAAATCGACGCTGGTGAAAATCCTCACGGGGATTTACCGGCCGGATGCCGGTAGCTTGCGCCTGGATGGGGCGGAGTGCAGCTTTGCGTCGCCGCAGGAATCGCAAGCGGCGGGGATTGCCGCGATCCATCAAGAAACCGTGATGTTCGACGATCTGACCGTTGCCGAAAACATCTGCGCCGGGCATTGGCCGCTGCACGCGCGCGGCTGGCGCAAGGGGATGATCGATTGGAAGGCCCTGCTGGCCCAAGCGCAGGCGGTGCTAGACCGGTTGGGCGCGGATCTGCCCTTGCAGGCGCGCTGCGGCGATCTCTCCATCGCGCAAAAGCATCTGGTGGAGATGGCCCGCGCCCTTTGTCACGACAGCCGCGTGCTGATCATGGACGAACCGACGGCGGCACTATCGCACCGGGAAATCGAAGACCTGTACCGGCTGGTGCGGCAGCTCAAAGCCCAGGGCGTCGCGATCCTCTTCATCTCCCATAAGTTCGAAGAAATCTTTGAAATCGCTGACGATTATGTGGTGATGCGCGACGGCGCCTTCGTGGCGGCGGGGGCGATTGCCGAGACGGATACCAACGCGCTGGTGGCGATGATGGTGGGCCGTGCGATGGGGGCGATTTTCCCCAAACGCAGCGTGCCGATTGGCGCGCCGGTGCTGGAGGTCGCGGGCCTAAGCCATCCCACAGAATTCGACGATGTTAGCTTTACCGTGCGTGCCGGGGAAATCCTGGGCTTCTATGGCTTGGTCGGCGCCGGGCGCAGCGAGGTGATGCAGGCGCTCTTCGGCCTAACGCCTATCAGTGGCGGCGCGATTCGCCTTGCCGGGACCAGCCTTCAACTCAACGGCCCGAAGGATGCCATCGCCGCCGGGATCGCCTATGTACCGGAGGATCGCCAGAGCCAGGGCGCCATTTTGCCGATGAGCATCCGCGATAACATCACCCTGCCGCTGTTGAACCGCATTACCGGGGGCTGGTTGCTGGCGCCGAAGAAGGAAGGCGCGGTGGCGGAGGCTTTCGCCCGCCGTCTTGCCGTGAAAGCCCCCGATTGGCATACCCGCGTCGATGCCCTCTCCGGCGGCAATCAACAAAAAGTCGTCATCGGTAAATGGCTGGCGACGGCCCCGAAAGTGATCATCCTCGACGAGCCGACCAAGGGGATCGACGTGGGATCGAAAGCAAAAGTGCATGATTTCATGAGCGATCTGGTTGCCGAAGGCTTGGCGGTGATCCTCGTGTCGTCCGAGTTACCGGAGGTAATGGGCATGGCCGACCGCATTATCGTGATGCAGCAGGGCCGCCCCTGCGGCAGCTTTACCCGCGACGAGTTCGCCCGCGATCCCGCCCACGGCGCGGCGATGCTGGCGCGTGCGGCGACGGGGGCCTAGCCATGCGGCGCGATCTGCTTTTGGCCGCTGTCATCCTCGGCCTCGCCTTGCTCATCGGCTGGCGCGCGCCGGTATTCCTAACCCTGGGAACGCTGGACGATATTGCCACCGATACCGCCTTGTTGACGATGATGGCACTGGCGCAGATGTTGGTCATCCTGACGCGCGGGATCGATCTGTCGGTTGCCGCCATGTTGGCCTTCTGCGGTATGGCGGCGGCTTTGACCGGGCAGGCTTTTCCCGATGCGCCGGTTGGCCTGCTGCTGGCGCTCGGCCTTGGCGTTGGGGGCATTCTTGGGGCGATCAATGGCGCCTTCGTCGCCTTTCTGAAGGTGCCGCCCATTGTGGTGACGCTCGCCAGCATGAGCCTTTATCGCGGCGCGACGTTTTTGCTGAGCGGCGGGCGTTGGGTCTCCTCCCACGATATGCCTGCCGCCTTCCGGGGTTTTCCGACCGACCGGCTTCTGGGCATGACCCATCTGGTATGGTTCGCCCTTCTGGCAATCCTGCTGGCCTATGCCGGGCTGCGCTACAGCCGCTTCGGGCGGTCGCTTTACGCCTATGGCGGCAACCCGAGCGCGGCGCTGTATGTTGGTATCGCGCCGGGGCGGGTGCTGTTTTCCGTCTATGCGATCAGCGGCGCGGTGGCGGGGCTGTGCGGTGCACTATGGGTTGGGCGGTATGGCATCGCCTTTACCGACGCGGCGCAAGGTTTTGAGCTTCAGATTATCGCCGCCTGTGTTATCGGCGGGGTCAGTATCGCGGGCGGCATTGGCACGGTCACGGGTTGCCTGCTGGGCGCGATCTTCCTGGGGATGATCGGCAATGCCCTGCCGATTATGGCGATTTCGCCCTTCTGGCAGATGCTGATTTCCGGCGCGGTCATTCTGGCTGCGGTGATGATCAACCGGCAAAAGGGCCGCGCTACCAAAATCATCCTGCGGCCCAAAACAGCTACGGAGGGGGCGCGATGACCAGCTTGAAACTCGCCCCATTACCGCCGTCTTCTTTCACCTGGGGGCTGCGACTGATGCGCCGATGGGAACTGCTGCTGGCGGTGCTGCTGGTTCTGGTGATGGCCGGAAACAGTCTGCTGTCGCCCTATTTCCTCGATCCCTATAACCTTGCCGACGCAACGGCCAATTTTACCGAAAAGGCGATGATCGCCCTGCCGATGGCGCTGCTGATCATCGTGCGGGAAATCGATATTTCCGTCGCCTCGATCATGGCGCTTGCCTCGTTACTGATTGGCCTTGCGGCGGAAGCGGGGGTGGGGACGCCGGGGCTGGTTGCCATCGGGCTTCTCACTGGGCTTGCCGCCGGACTGCTGAACGGCGCCTTAGCGGCGGGCCTCGGGCTGCCGTCCATCGTCGTCACCATCGGCACACTGTCGCTGTTTCGCGGCATTACCTCCGTCGTGCTCGGTGACCGGGCGATTACTGCCTATCCCGAAGCCTTTACCGATTTAGCGGCACTGAAGGTTATTCCGTTCGTTAGCCTGGAATTTGCGCTCTTTTTGGCGCTAGCTGCGGTCTTCGCCCTGGTGCTGCATGGCACGGTGATCGGACGGCGGCTGTATGCGATCGGTCTCAACCCAATTGCCGCGCGGTTTTCTGGGCTGAATGTGGCGCGCACGAAGCTCGTGCTATTTGCCCTCACCGGCTTGGTTGCTGGCTTGGCCGCCGTCTTCTTAACCGCCCGCATCGGCAGCACCCGCCCGAATATCGCCAGCGGGTGGGAGCTTGAGATTATCACCATGGTGATCCTGGGCGGCGTCAGCATCGCGGGCGGCGCCGGAACCATTGGCGGTGTCGTGCTGGCGGTCTTCCTCTTGGGGATGGCGGGGTTCGGTATGGGGCTGCTCAACGTCCCCGGCATCGTCATGAGCACGCTGATCGGCGCCTTGTTGCTGGTGGCGGTGGCGGTGCCGCAGCTTGCCGCGCGCCTGCGCCCGAAGGGGAAAGCCTGATGGACAAGATCGCCTTCGCTATGCAGTTGAAGCCGGGGAACGAAGTGGAATATCAGCGCCGTCACGATGCCATTTGGCCGGAGCTGAGCGCCCTACTGAAAGACGCCGGGATTGCCGATTATAGCATCTTCCTCGATCCCCACAGCCTCACCCTCTTCGGGGTGCTACGCCGGGCGGATGGGCATGGGATGGACCGGCTGCCGGAGCATCCGATCATGCAGCGCTGGTGGGCCTATATGGCCGATCTGATGGAGACGAACCCCGATCAGTCCCCGGTGGTGCGCCCGCTGCCCTGCGTTTTTCATTTGGATTAAACCATGGCGATTGCGGTTTTCGACTGCGGTAAAACCAATCTGAAACTCTGCGTGCTCGATGGCGAGCGGCTTGTGTGGTCAGCAACGCGCCCGAATGCGCCCCTCGTCGCGCCGCCCTATCCCCATGCCGATGCGGCGGGGGCGGAAGCTTGGCTTCGGGAAAAACTGACTGAGGCGGCGCAGCGCTTCGCCATTACCGACCTTGTTCCCGTTACCCACGGCGCCTGTGCAGCGCTGGTGACGGCGGCAGGGGATCTGGCGCTACCGATCCTCGACTATGAAACCCCCTTGCCGGAAGCCGTCGCTTACACTGCCGCCCGGCCCGATTTTACCGAAACCCTATCGCCCGATTTGCCCCTAGGCTTGAACCTCGGGCGGCAGATTTTCTGGCTTCAGCAGCAGTTTCCCGCCGAATTTGCGCGGGCGCACTGGTTGCTGACCTATCCGCAGTATTGGGCCTTCCGCCTGACCGGGCGCGCCGTGAGCGAGGTGACCTCCCTCGGCTGCCATACCGACCTTTGGGCCCCCGGCGCGCAGCATTTTTCGTCTCTCGTGACGGCGCAGGGGTGGGGGGGATTGTTCCCGCCGCTCGCCGCGGCGGGCGATACGGTCGGCACGATCACGCCCGTCGTCGCGGCACAGACTGGCCTGTCGCCCGATTGCCGCGTGCGCGCGGGGATTCACGATAGCAATGCCTCCTTCCTCCGGCATCGGTTGGCGGCGGACGGTGTATTTTCAGTGGTTTCGACCGGCACATGGATCATCGCCATGAGCGGCGGCGGGGCGATGCCCGCGCTCGACCCGGCGCGCGATTGCCTTGCCAATGTTGATGCCTTCGGAACCCCGGTTCCTTGTGCGCGCTTCATGGGCGGGCGGGAGTATCAACGGTTAACCAACGGGCAGGGCCACCCCAATGCCGCGCGTGCCGAACGGCTGGCGGCCGCGGGGGCGATGATCCTGCCGGGCTTTTCCGAAACCGGTGGGCCGTTCCCCGGTCGGGCTGGGGAAATACGCGCGGGGGCGCTGTCGCCTGACGACCGAGCGAGCCTCGCCAGCCTCTATCTCGCGCTGATGACCGATGTGTGCCTTGATCTCTGCGGCAGTGCTGGGCCGATCCAGATCGAAGGGCCGATGGCGGCCAACGCGCTCTATGCCGGGGTGCTGGCGGCGTTGCGGCCTGCGCAGACGGTAGCCTTGTCGGAAGATGTCGCCGGAACCCTGCTCGGCGCAGCGCTGCTGGCGGGGGTAGACCTACCGCCCCCTGCCGCCGTGGCGGTGCCGCCGCTGGCCGGGGCCTGGCCCGCCTATCGGCAGGCGTGGCGGGCAGCCCTGGACAAACCCGCTTAAGCCTTCCATATATCAGTCTCTTAACTGCGTTAATCGAGCGGGAGAGGCTGAATGGTAGCGCTGTCGATTTTGGACCTTGTGCGTATCCGCGAGGGCAGCGATGCGGGCACGGCCATCAACCATGCGCGCGATTTGGCGGCCCATGCCGAAACCTGGGGCTATACGCGTTTCTGGGTAGCGGAACACCACAATGCGGCGGGGATTGCCAGCGCCGCTACTTCCATTGTCATCGGCCATATTGCCGAGGGGACCAAGCATATCCGCGTTGGGGCGGGCGGTATCATGCTGCCGAACCACGCGCCCTATATCATCGCCGAACAGTTCGGCACGCTGGCCTCGCTCTATTCCGGGCGGATCGATTTGGGTTTAGGGCGCGCGCCGGGGACCGATCAGATGACCCTGCGCGCCTTGCGCCGCGCCCCGGAAAGCGCCGATAGTTTCCCCCGCGACGTGGTGGAACTGCAGCATTATCTGGCCCCCGCCCAGCCGGGGCAGCGCTTGCGGGCGATCCCGGGGGCGGGGACGGAAGTGCCGCTGTGGATTCTCGGCTCCAGCCTCTTTGGTGCGCAACTCGCAGCGCAATTGGGGCTGCCCTATGCCTTCGCCTCGCATTTCGCGCCGGGGCAGTTGCTGGAGGCGTTGGAGATTTACCGCCACCGCTTTACCCCATCCGACCAATGCGCCAAACCCTATGCGATGGCCGGGGTGAATATCATTGCCGCCGAGACGGATGCGGAGGCGAAACGGCTGGCGACGACGCAGCAGATGTCCTTCACCAACCTCGTGCGCGGGCGGCGCAACCTTAGCCTGCCGCCGATTGACGATATTGAAAGCTACTGGACCCCGGTTGAAAAGGTGCAGGTTGGTCAGATGATGGCGCGCACCATTATCGGTTCGCCGGAAACCGTGCGCGCCGGGCTGGCGCGCTTTGTGGCTGAAACCGGGGTGGAGGAGGTGATGATCGTCTCCGATATCTTCGATCACCGGCTGCGGCTGCGCTCCTACGAGATCATCGCTTCGGTGGCCGACTCAACGGTGCCCGATCTGGCTTTTTCCACCGCAACCCCCTAAGCTCTCGCCCAATCCCTCATACAAATAAGGAGCGGGCAAATGGGGCGGAAAGTCGCGTGGGGCGTTCTCAGCACGGCCAAGATCGGGACGGCGAAGGTCATTCCAGCGATGCAGCAGGGCGCGGCAACGGTGATTGCTGCCATTGCCTCCCGCGATCTTGCCAGTGCGCAGGCGGCGGCAACGCAGTTGGGCATCCCCAAGGCTTACGGCAGCTATGAAGAGCTGCTGGCCGATCCCGCCATCGAGGCGATCTACAACCCGCTGCCCAATCACCTGCACGTTCCCTGGACGCTGAAGGCGTTGGCGGCGGGCAAGCATGTGCTGTGCGAAAAGCCCATCGGCCTGACCGCCGAGGAAGCTGGGGCGCTGATTGCAGCGCGCGATGCGTCCGGCAAGCATGTCGCGGAAGCCTTCATGGTCCGCTTCCACCCGCAATGGCGGCGGGCGCGGGAGATCGTGCGCTCGGGCGAGATTGGGGAGGTCCGTGCGATCCAGACCGCCTTTTCCTATTTCAATGCCGACCCCAACAATGTCCGCAACCAGGCCGATATCGGCGGCGGCGGGCTGCTGGATATCGGCTGTTATGCGGTCGCGACCGCCCGCTATATCTTCGGGGCGGAGCCGGAGCGGGCGGCGGCGCTGGTCGATTTCGATCCAGCCTTCGGCACCGACCGGCTGACCTCCGGCCTACTGGCTTTCCCTGGCGGGCGGCAGGTGACCTTCACCTGCTCAACCCAGCTTGTGTCCTATCAGCGCGTGCAGATTTTCGGCACCAAGGGGCGGCTGGAGGTGGAAATCCCCTTCAACGCCCCGCCGGGTTACGGGTGCAGCATCGGCATCGATAGCGGTAAAGATCACTTCGGTAGCGGCATCCGCCGCGAAACCGTGGAGGCCTGCGATCAATATACCCTCCAGGGCGATGCCTTCTCCCGCATCATTTTGGGCGACGAGGCGCAGGAGTTTGGCATCGAGGACGCGATTGCCAATATGCGCGCCCTCGATGCCCTGGCCCGTTCAGGCAAAAGCGGCGGGTTCGAGCGCGTATAACCGCAAGATCGGTCAGGCGGCCTTGGGCGGCGGCAGGCTAGGGTTCCCCCGTCACGACGCGAGGGAGACATGGAGCTAACCGCCACCTACCGCGCCCGCCTGGACCGGGTTTTACGCTATCTCGACGAAAACCCGGATGGGCCACAGGATTTGGAGACGCTGAGCGGCATCGCCGCTTTCTCCAAATTCCATTTCCAGCGGCAGTTCAGCGCCTTTTTTGGTGTGAGCGCTGGGGCCTATGGGCAGCGGTTGCGCTTGCTGCGGGCGGCGCAGTGGCTGGCCTATTACCCGAAACGCCGGGTGTTGGACATCGCACTCGATAGCGGTTACGCCGGACCGGAAGCCTTTGCCCGCGCTTTCCGGCAGCTTTTCGGGCAAAGTCCCAGCGCTTTCCGTGCCGCCCCCGATTGGCCGTCGTGGCATGCCGCAACCCAAGCGATCCAGGAGGTTCGCATGACCCAGGCCCGCCGCGATTATTCCCCGTCCGATGTTGAAATCGTCGATTTCCCCGCAACGCCGCTGATGGTGCTGATGCATCGGGGCGATCCGGCTTTATTGGGCGAGACGATCCGCCGCTTCATTGCCTGGCGCCGCGCCCATAAGCTGCCGCCCCAGCGCTTTGCCACCTTCAACCTCGCCTACGACGATCCCGCCACCACCCCGCCCGAAGCCTATCGTTTCGGTCTGGGGGTCGCGACCCATCAGAACTACCCGCCCGACGACAGCGGTTTGGAGCCTTTGACTATCCCCGCCGGGCGCTGCGCCAAGATCCGCCATATCGGGCCGGATAGTGGTATCGCCGGGGCCGTGCTGTACCTCTATCGCGCATGGTTGCCGCAGAGCGGCCTCAGCCCACGCGATTTTCCGCTGTTCTTTCAGCGCGTGACGCTATTCCCCGATGTGCCGGAGGCGGAGATGGTGACGGATATTTTCCTGCCCGTTTAACGGCTTACCCTGCCTTCAGCAGCCGCACCGGCGTTGCTTTGAAGGCGGGGGTTTTGCTGCGGGGATCGACGGCGCAGCCGGTTAGCACATTGGCTTCCGGGTAATAGGCCATCACCGTGCCGCGCGCGACGCTATAGGCGCGGACGGTGACGCCTTCCAGGCGGCCAAAGTCCGACTCCAACACGGCGGCGTCGCCATCGCGAAGCCCGTGGGTTGCCAAGTCTTCGGCGTTCAGCATCACATCCATCCGCCCCAGGCCGCCACGGTAGGAATCGGTGCGTTCGTAAACGATGGAGTTGAACTGACCTTCCGACCGCACGGTTGTCAGCAGCAGCCCGTCTTGCACAGGCGGTAACGGGCGGGTGACGAAACGGGCTTTGCCGCTTTCGGTCTTAAAATGTGGCGTATGCAGCAGGCGGCCCCTTATGTGGAATTCCTGCCGCGCCACGTCGATATCGGCCAAATCTTCCATCCCCGGAATGATCTTGGCAATCGCCTCCCGGATCGTGCGATGGGCCTTGAAGGCGGTAAAATCCAGCGGGCAACCCGGCAGGAGCCGGGCGGCGAGGTCGCAGAGAATATCCGTTTCTGGCCGAACGTCGCCCAAGCGGCGGATGCCGCCGTCCGATAGGCGAACGAAGTTGAACATCGATTCTTGCGTCGTCGGCTGCCATTCCTCGTCCCGCGCGGTGACGGGCAGGATGAGGGCTTCGCTGCGGTCATGGCCGTGGATATGGCCTTTATTCAGTGTCGTCGTCAGGAACAGTTTAAAGCCAATCTTGTCGAAGGCTTCGGCTGAAAACCGCGTGTTTGGGTTGGCCTCATAAAGATTGCCGCCCATCAGCAGCGCTGCATCGATCTCCCCGCGATGGGCCGCCTGCATGCAGGCCATCGTGTCCATCCCTTTGGCGCGGGGTAGGGTAACGCCGAATAGGGTTTCAATCTTCGCCATGACGTCGGCGGCCAGCACGGGTTTGACGCCGATCGTGCCGATGCCCTGCACGTTGGAATGACCGCGCAAAGGCAGCAACCCCGCCCCCGGGCGCCCGATCTGTCCGCAGAGCAGGGCGAGGTTGGCGATATATTCGACCGTCTCGACGCCATTGAGGTGATGGGTGACGCCCATGCCCCAGGCGATGACGGCGGAATGTGCCCCGGCATAGCGCGCGGCGACCCGCTCGATCTCCGTTTGGCTCAGGCCGGTGCGGGCTTCAATCTCGGCCCACTCGGTGCTTTCGGTATCGGCGCGGAAGCGGTCAAAATCATCGGCATGCGCGGCGATGAACGTCGCATTTGCCGCGCCCGCCGCCAGCACGGCTTTGGCGATGCCTTTCAGCACCGCAAGGTCCGACCCGACGCGCGGTTGCACATAGTCCGACGCGATCCAATCGCCGCCCGAAACCATCGACCGCAGGCTTTTTGGCAGGGCAAAGCGCACCAGCCCGGCTTCCTTAGCGGGATTGATGACGATCACGTCGCCGCCCCGGTCACGCACCGCCTTGAGTTTATGGATAAAGCGCGGGTGGTTGGAGGCAGGGTTGGCACCGATCAGCAGCACCAGATCGCAGCGGTCGAGGTCTTCCATCTCCACCGTCGCCGTGCCGGTGCCGATGGTCGCATCAAGCCCCACGCCGGTGGCCTGGTGGCAGTAGTAGGAGCAGTTGTTGACATTGTTCGTGCCATAAAGCCGCGCCAGCAACTGCAGCACGAACCCAGCTTCGTTCGAGGAGCGGCCGGAGGAATAGAAGAAGCTGCGGGCGGGATCGGTCGCGGCGAAGCGCGCAGCAGCAAGGTCCAGCGCCTCCCCCCAGCCGATGGGGGTGAAACGGTCGGCACCAGGGGCTTTGTAGATCGGGAAGGCGAGGCGGCCCAAATGCTCCAGCTCGTGCCCATCGAGGTCGCGCAGGTCGGCAAGGCTATGGTCGATGACCGCCGCCGGAATGCCCGGCTGAATGTCGGTCGATTGCGCCTGGATGGATTTATTGCAGACGGAGGGGAACTCCCCCGCCTCATTCGTCATGCCGCCCTTCTGCCCGCCCATCCCAAGCGCGCAGGCTTTGCAGGTATTCTTCGCCGTCAGGGCCTTGGCGGTATTGTCGAGACCGATGCGGGTTGCGGTTTTCAGCGCATACAGCACTTTCTTCGGCCCGCCGCCGACAATGGCTTTGCTCATGGTTCCCCCGATCATTTTGATTATCTTAAGGCCTTGAAGGGTAATTTTCATCCCCCGCCGAAAACCCATGAAAAAATCAGGGTTTTGCTGGGCTTGACTGGGAAGAACTTCTCCGTAAGGTGCGCCGATGGAAACGCCGAAAGCCTTATTTTCTTACCGCAAGCATTGGGCGCACCGCTTTGGCACCGCGCCCTTCCTGCCCATGTCCCGCGCCGAAATGGAGATGCTGGGCTGGGACGCCTGTGATGTCATCCTGGTAACGGGCGACGCTTACGTCGATCACCCGAGCTTTGGCATGGCGATCATCGGGCGCTTGCTGGAGGCGCAGGGCTTCCGCGTCGGCATCATCGCGCAGCCCGATTGGACCAGCGCCGAGGCGTTCAAGGTCTTGGGCAAGCCGACGCTGTATTTCGGCGTGACCGGCGGCAATATGGATTCGATGGTGAACCGTTACACCTCGGACCGCCGCCTGCGCAGCAACGACAGCTACACCCCGAACGGCGAGGGCGGTAAGCGCCCGGACCGCGCCGCGATTGTCTATTCGCACCGCTGTCGCGAAGCCTATGGCGATGTGCCGATCGTGCTGGGCGGTATTGAAGGCTCGCTGCGCCGCATCGCCCATTACGATTATTGGTCGGACAAGGTGCGCCGCTCGATCCTGATCGACGCCAAGGCCGATATTCTGCTCTACGGCAATGCCGAGCGCGCGGTGGTGGAAGTGACCCACCGCATCGCCAAGGGCAAGGATATCCAGACGTTCGACGATGTGCGCGGCGTCGTGCTGGTCAAAGACCGGGTGCCGGACGGTTGGACGGAAGTTTCCGCCGAGGATATGGACACCGCCGAAGACGGCGCGCGCCCGACGCCGCCGAATACGGTGCTGCGTCTGCCCGCCTATGATCAAGTGGCGGGCGACCCGGAAAGTTATGCCCGCGCGTCGCGCGTGTTGCACCGGGAAAGCAATCCCGGCAACGCCCGCCCGCTGGTGCAGCGCCACGGCACCCGCGAAGTGTGGTTGACGCCGCCACCGATCCCACTGGAAACGGATGAAATGGACGGGGTCTATGATCTGACCTACGCCCGCGCGCCGCATCCCTCCTATGGCGAGGCCAAGATTCCCGCTTGGGATATGATCCGCTTTTCGGTCACGATCATGCGCGGCTGCTTTGGCGGCTGTTCCTTCTGCTCGATCACCGAGCACGAGGGCCGCATCATCCAAAGCCGGTCGGAAGAATCGATCCTCAAGGAAATCGAAGTCGTTCGCGATAAAACCGAAGGGTTTACCGGCATTATCTCCGACATTGGCGGACCGACCGCCAATATGTACCGTATGGCGTGTAAGGATAAGGAGACGGAAGCCGTCTGCCGCCGCCCGTCCTGCGTCTATCCGGATATTTGCAAGAACCTCAACACCAGCCATGATTCGCTGATCCAGCTTTACCGCAAGGCGCGGGAACTGCCGGGGATCAAGAAAATCATGGTCGCGTCGGGCGTGCGCTACGATCTTGCGATCAAAAGCCCGACCTATGTGAAGGAACTGGTGAAGCACCACGTTGGCGGCTACCTGAAGATCGCGCCGGAGCATACCGAAGACGGGCCGCTGTCCAAGATGATGAAGCCCGGTATCGGCTCCTACGACCGCTTTAAGCAGCTCTTTGATCAGGCCGCGCGCGAGGCGAAGAAGGAATATTACCTCATCCCCTATTTCATCGCCGCCCATCCGGGCACCAGCGACGAAGATATGATGAACCTTGCGATTTGGCTGAAGAAGAATAATTACCGCGCCGATCAGGTGCAAACCTTCCTACCGTCGCCCATGTCGCTGTCGGCGGCCATGTATTATTCCGGCGCCAATCCGCTGCGTCCGGTGCGGCGCGGCCAGTCGGAACGGGTCAATGCGATTAAGGGGCTGCGCCAGCGCCGCCTGCACAAAGCCTTCTTGCGCTACCACGACCCTGAAAACTGGCCGATGCTGCGCGATGCCCTGAAGCGTATGGGCCGGGCCGATTTGATCGGGCCGAGCAAGAACCACCTCATTCCAAGCTGGCAGCCGGCGGGGACCGGGCTGAAGCATGGTAATAGCGCGAGCGGCGGCTCGTCGGGCAAACCGCGCGACACTGGTGCGGCACCGGCCGCGCAGAAGTTCACCACCAAAGGCGTGTGGGCGCGGCCCAAAGCCAAGCCGAAGGCGAAGGGGGCGTAACGCCCCCGGGCTCCTAGCCCAAAACCGCCCGCAGGCGTGGCTGCGGCAGGGTCAGGCCCAAATTTTCCGCCGCCGCGACAAGGGGGGCGAGGCGGCGCAGGCGTTTATCGGCGTGGTTCTGGGCAATATCCGCCAACCGGTGCTTGAGGAACGGGTTGAGGAAACGGTCGCGCACGTCCGCGAGATAGGCCGTCGCCTCGGCCCCGAGGCCCCAGGCGGCGAAGATGGGCAGCACCTCCTCGGTCCACATCGCCTCGAGATCGGTGCGGATTGTCGGGGTTTCCATTGCTTGAAACACCGTCTCCCCCGCCGCGCGCGCCTGCCGTAGCCAACCATCGGCGAGATAGGTATGGCCGAGGTTCAGCAGATGCAGCTTTAGCCGCTCGATCACGGCCAAATCTGGGACGATTTGGAGGGCCGGATGGCGGCAGGGTAGGGTTAGCCCCGCCTGCGCTTCGATGGCCCAAAGCGCATAGGGTTCCGCCACCGCGCCCACCGGCTCGATGGGTTCGGAAACGATGCGATCCACCAAGGAATTCGCCCAGCGGCAACTCTCCGCTAGCCAGGCGCGAAACCCTGCCGCCGCGCCCCAGGTCAGGGCGAGGTTCTGCACAATGCCCCGTAACGTATCGCCATTACGGCTAATGAGTTCGCAGGGAAACACCGAAAGGGGGGGCGCCCCCGCCTGCCAGCGGTCGTGCAAGAGCACCAGCAGCTTCGCCGGAAAGGACCGGGGGGCGTCGGCGCCCGGAAGGAGCAGGCTCGGCCCATCGGCAGGGTGGAGGGCATAGCCCGCATCACCGGTATTGGACAGGATGACCTCAACCTCGCCCGTGATCATGCGGCGCAGAACGGCCCAATCTCGCCCGGCGTGATAGGCGGCGCGGATGCCGGTGCACCGCTGTTCTGTATCGATGATCTGACCGTTTTGCCGCCCCCGGATGCGCACGGGATAGCCGCCGCCTGCCGCCAGCGCGGTCACGCGGGCGTGGCTGGATGGATTATCGGTTGTCTGCACCACGGCAATCGGGCCGAGGGCCTCGCCGCGCTCCAGCGCTTCTGAAACAAACAGATCGGCATGGGCTTGCAGAAAGCGGCTGGTGCCGAATTGCAGGATCGGCGTTAGCATTCAACGAGGGCCTTTACCACGCCCGCTGCCGGATCGAGCAGGGCGGGAAACCGTTCCGGCACTTCGGTCAGCGTCATGCGGTGGGTGGCCAACGCCGCGTCGGGAATCTGCCCGGCGCGCATCGCGGCCAGCACAGTTTCGAAATCCGCCAGCGTGGCATTGCGGCTGCCCATCAGCGTCATTTCGCGCTTATGAAACTCTGGGTCGGAAAAGCCGATGGTGGCATTGACGATGGAGACCAGCACATAGGTGCCGCCGTGGGCGACGAAGCCAAAACCGCGCTCCATTGCTTTTGGATTGCCGGTCGCGTCGAAAACCCGGTCGAAGAAAACCCCCTCCGTTAGATCAATCAGCCGCGCCTGATCGTCCGGCCCTAGGGCGACGGTTTCAACGCCGAGATGCTGGCGGCAGAAGGCCAACCGATCTTCCCGCCCATCCAGCACCGTAACGATGCCGCCGCGCAGCTTAGCGAAAATGGCGACCGCCATGCCGATAGGCCCGGCACCGACGACCAGCGTGTGCTGATCGGTTTCGACCTGTCCGCGCCGCACGGCATGGGCGCCGATGGCGAGAAACTCCAGCATCGCCGCTTGATCGAGCGAAATTCCCTCTGCCTTGTGCAAAAACTGTTCGGGCAGGCTCAGATATTCGGTGAAGGCCCCATCGCGGTGAACGCCCAAGACCTGAATATTGCTGCAACAATTGGTCTTGCCCTGGCGGCAGGCGTGGCAGGTGCCGCAGGATAGATAGGGCATGACGAACACCGGATCGCCCGCCACAAAGCGGCTGCCCTTCGGCGCTTCTACCACTTCGCCCGAAAGCTCATGCCCCATGACGCGCGGATACTGCAAATAGGGCTGATTGCCGGTAAAGATATGCAAATCAGTGCCGCAAACGCCAACGCGGCGCACGCGCAACAGCACTTCCCCCTCGCCGCGTTCGGGCGTTGGGCTATTCAGGGCGCGCAGGGTGCCGGGGGTTTCGCAAACGACAGTGAGCATCGGAACCTCGTCAGGGCAAATCCCGAGCGGATGGCCTCACCCGCGACGGTGCATTTGCTGAAAAGCAATAGGTTAGAAAACGGGGGCGGCGGGATGGACCAGCCCGCGCGCCTTCAGCGCCTGCCAAAAATCGGCGGGAATGTCGGTGCCGAACCAAGCGAGATTGCTTTCAAGCTGCCCGCGCGTTCGTACCCCCGTCACCACCGATACGACGGCAGGATGGGCGAGCGGGAACTGTAACGCTGCCGCCGGAAGATCGACGGCGAAGTCCTTTGCCACGGCGGCGAGCGCTTCCGCCCGCGCCAAAATCTCCGGCGGCGCATCGGCGTAATTGAACTTGCCATTACCAACCAGCAGGCCGGAGTTAAACACCCCCGCCGCGACGATGGCATGGCCGCGCGTGACGCACTCATCAAGGAACGGCGACAGGCTGGTTTGTTCCAGCAGCGTATAGCGCCCGGCGAGCATGGAGCAATCGAGGTCGATTTCCTGCATCGCATCGCGGATCACCTCCCACTCGTTGACGCCCAGGCCGATGGCGGTCACCCGCCCGTCGCGGCGGAGGTCGCCCAGCGCGCGGAAACCGCCACCGGTGGTCAGTTGCCCCCAATAATGATCGTGCTTTTCGCCGTGGGTAACCCGCCCAATATCGTGGACATAGAGAATATCAATCCGCGCGAGGCTGAGGCGTTGCAGCGAGTCTTCGACCGACCGCAGGATCCCGTCGTAGGAATAATCATAAACCTGATGGAACGGCAGCGGGTCGGCCCAGCCATTGGCATCGGCGCCCGCACCCCGCGTGCTATAGGCATTGGCGCGGATCAAGCGCCCGACTTTGGTGCTGACGATGATTTCATCGCGCGGCAGATCACACAAGGCGGCACCTAACCGATGTTCCGAGCGGCCATAGCCGTAATAGGGGGCTGTGTCGAAATAGCGGATACCGGCTTCCAGCGCATAAGCCGCCGTTTCCAGCGATTCGGCCAAGGGGCTACTGCGGTACAAGCCACCCATTTGGGCGCAGCCCAGGCCGAGGATCGGCAGGGCAAGGTCAGTACGGGGCAGGCGGCGGCGGTCGGAAAGGTTCATCGTCGGCTCGGGAAAAAGGTGGGCGTGCGCGGCAGAGAGGGGGAGAGACACGCACGCCCCAGGGGGCGGAGAGAGAGGCTTAGTACAGGACGTTCTTAGCGTCGGTGCCGTCGATATTGCCCTTCGTGACAATGACGACGCCGGTATCGAGGAATTCCGGCACGGGCTGCTTTGCCAGCAGCTTCACCACGCTTTGAACGCCGAGGTAGCCCATCTGGTACGACCCCTGAACGGCGATGGCTTCCAAGGTGCCATCCTTCACGAAGCCTTGCAGGTCTTGATTGCCGTCAAAGCCAACGGCAGCGACCTTTCCGGCCTTACCCGATTGCGCGAGGGCGCGGCCCATGCCGATGGCGGTCGGCTCATTGGCGCCGAAAATGCCCTTCAAATCCGGGTTGGCGGCCAGAACGTCGGTCGTCTGGTTCAACGCGGTTGCCATCTGTGACTGCGAATAGAAGGGGCCGACGATCTGAAGCTGCGAGTTCGCTTTGATATATTTGGTGAAACCGCCGACGCGGCCAATTTCAGACCCGGCACCCGCCACATAAGACATGATGGCGATCTTGCCGGTGGTGCCGGTCTTGGCGATCAGCGCCTTGGCCGAAAGCTCGCCCGCCTTTTCGTTATCGGTGGCCAGGAAGGACTGATAGTAGCGCTTGCCCGCTTCCGACAGCATCGAGTCGATCAGCACGACAGGGATCTTGGCTTCCCAGGCCTTCTTCAGCGGCGGTACCAGCGCATCCGGGTCGGACGGGGCCAGCACGATGCCGGCGACTTTGCGGTTCACGGCGTTTTCGACCATGTTCACCTGATCGGCGATGGCCGATTCGGCGGCCGGACCCTGGAAGGTCATGGAATAGCCCGCCGCTTCCTTCTGCGCGTCGGTCGCGCCCTTTTGCACATTCTGCCAAAAGGTAGAATTCACGGTCTTGACGATCACCGCAATTTCCTTATCGGCAGCTTGGGCCGAGGCGGCGAGTAGGGCGACGGCCGAGACAAGGCAGGTCGTCAGAAACTTGGTCTGCATGGTTTCACTCCTTGGGGTATAGCGGACGTTGACCGTCCTTTTAGGGTGGGCAGCAGGCCGTCCTTTAAGATTGGACGGCATACCGTCCGGGGGGTTCAGCGTCGGTTGCGGATCTGGTCGATCCAGACCGTCAGCAGAATGACGAGGCCGATGATGATCTGCTGGGTGAAGGCGGAAACGCCGTTCATATTCAGACCATTGCGGAGAATACCGATGACGAAGGCGCCGATGACCGTGCCGGAGATGGTGCCGACGCCACCGATCAGCGAGGTGCCGCCGATGACGGCGCTGGCAATCGCATCCAACTCGTACATTACGCCTTCATTCGGCTGGGCGGTGACGAGGCGCGACATCAGCACGCAGCCGGTCAGCCCCGCCAAAGTGCCGGAGAGCACATAAGTAAACAGGGTAACGCGGGCGACATGGACGCCGGACAGGCGGGCGGCTTCGCTATTGGAACCAACGGCGTAGATATGGCGGCCCAGGGTGGTGCGGCTCAGCATCACCGCAACGGCGATGGCCAGCACGACCATGATGATAACGGGATAGGGGATGCCGGGAAAAATCACGTTGGGGAACCCGTCTGACCCAATTTCCACTTTGCGGAACAGGGCGCCATTGCCAAGCTCGCCGAACGCATCGCCGAGGCCGGAGACGGCGCGCGCGCCAGTGATCTGCAAGGCAAGGCCGCGCGCAACCAACATCATGCCGAGGGTGGCAATGAAGGGCGGCAGCTTTAGTTTCGTGACGGCCAAACCGTTGACGACACCGCAGAGCGCGCCGACGATAATCCCCGCCGTCATGCCCAGCGGGATTGGAACCCCCGCCTTCACCAACAGCGCGGCGACGACACCCGCCAACGCCAGGACGGAGCCGACCGACAGATCAATCCCGCCTGTGATGATCACGCAGGTCGCGGCAATGCCGAGATAGGCGATGCTGGTCACCTGCAAAGCGATGGTCATGCCATTACTGACTGACAGGAAGGCGTCGCTGGTCGCGGCAAAGACGATCACGAGCGCCATGAGGCTCGCTAAGGCGGCGAATTTCTGGATCAGGTCTTTCTTGCGGTCGTTCATCACGCGGGCCTTATGATCGGCGATTTCTTTATCGGTCTTGGCCGAGGCGGTGCTGCTGAGGTCGGTCATTCGGCGGCCACTCCCGTGATGCCCGCGCGGCCGTGGCCGGAGGCGTAATGCATGATTTCTTCTTGATTGGTATCGCGCGTCGTTAGCACGGCGGTGATCCGGCCCTCGTGGAAGACGGCCACCCGGTCAGTCAGCCCCAGGATTTCCGGCAGTTCGGAGCTTATTAGGACGACGCCGATGCCTTGCGCCGCCAGCCGGTCGAGCAGTTGATAGATGGCGAATTTCGCCCCCACATCGATGCCGCGCGTCGGCTCGTCAAAGAACAGGATGCGCGATTGGCGGAACAGCCATTTGCCGATGACGATCTTCTGCTGATTACCGCCCGACAGCAGTTTGGCGATCTGATGTTCGGACGGCGTGCGGATCGACAGCATGTCGATATAGGTTTTTGCCGCCTCGGCTTCCGCTTTGAAGTCGATGAAGCCGAAGCGGTTCGATACGGCGTCCATCGTCGCCAGCGTGAGGTTCTGCACCACCGACATTTTTACGGCGAGACCGTGGCTCTTGCGGTCTTCCGACAGATAGGCGATCCCGTGGCCGATGGCGTCGCGCGGCGATGTGATCGTAAGCTCTTGCCCGCCCAAGCGAATGCGGCCCGCGTCCAGCGGATCGGCACCGAAGATTGCCCGGGCGACCTCCGTGCGGCCCGCGCCCATCAGCCCGGCAAAACCGAGGATTTCCCCTCGGCGCAGCTCGAACCCAACATCGTGGAACACGCCCGCCCGGCGCAAGCCGCTGACAGAAAACAGAATCTCGTTGGTTGGGGCCGAGGTGCGTTCGGGGAATTTTTCATCCAGCGACCGGCCGACCATACGACTAACGATCTCATCGACCGTGGTTGCGGCGAAATCCTGGGTGGAGACGTAGCGCCCATCGCGTAAGACCGTTACCCGATCCACAATCGCGGCCATTTCATCGAGCCGGTGCGAGATATAGACAATGCCGACGCCCTGGTGTTTCAGATCATGGATCACCTGGAACAGCAGCGCCGTTTCGGATTCGGTGAGGGAGGAGGTCGGCTCGTCCATGATCAGCACTTCGGCGTTCAGGGACAGGGCTTTAGCGATCTCAACCATCTGGCATTGGGCGACCGACAGGCTTTTCACCAGCGCATCGGGGGCGATATCGACGCCCAGCCGGTCAAGGCACGCTTGCGATTGGCGCTTCAGCGCCGCCCGGTCGATGAACCAGCCGCGCTTGGGTTCGCGCGCTAGGAAGATATTCTCGGCGACCGACAGATGCGGGATCAGGTTCAGTTCCTGATGGATGATGGCGATACCCGCTTTTTCGGCCTCGAGCACCGACGCAAAGCGCCGCTGGGCGCCTTTGTAAGCAATCGTGCCGCCGTCCGGCTGATATTGACCGCTGATGATTTTCATCAGCGTCGATTTACCCGCGCCATTTTCGCCGCAGACAGCATGAACTTCGCCGCGCCGCAGGTCGAACTGCACCTCGTCGAGCGCCAGCACACCGGGAAAGCGCTTCGTCACTTTCTCCAGGCGTAGAATTTCGTGGCCCAAAGCGGGCGGGCTGGAAAGCGTTTGCATGGAACCTCCCAAGCGTTGCGGTCAGCCCGCAAGCGTCTTTTTTCCCCACTCTGCGGCGGGTTCTGGCGGTGGCACCTTCTATCGGCGGCCCGCTGTTAGACCGAACGATAGGAGGCAGTTTTTATTTGGTCAAGCCAATTTGCCAATTTTTCGATATTGGCTTGACCATACTGGGTCAGTCTATCGAAGAAGCTAGATTTGCTGCGCTGCACAGCGGGTTAACCCTTGTGAAGAATTGGCCTGACCAGATAGGATAAGGCCACTTTAGCCGGGAGTTCTCCCATGCCTGCCGTTCTAAAACCCATCGAGCCGCGCCGCCTGTACCAGCAGGTTGCCGACCAGATCCGCAGCCTGATCGCCAGCGGCGGCTTCCTGCCCGGGACGCGCCTGCCGCCGGAACGCGACCTTGCCCAGCAACTCGGCGTCTCGCGCCCGTCGTTGCGCGAGGCTTTGATCGCGCTTGAAATCGACGGCAGTGTCGAGATCCGCATGGGCAGCGGGGTTTATGTCTGTGCGCCGCCCGAACGGGTGGCGGCCAATACGGTGGCGCTGGGCGAAAGCCCGTCGGAACTGATGCAGGCGCGTGCGGCCCTGGAAGGGGCGGTTGTCGCGCTTGCCTGTGCCCGCGCCACGCCGGATGGCATCGCCCGACTGCGTGAAGCCCTAAGCCGCATGCAGGCGGAAATTCAGGACGGCCGCTCCCCCGTCGATCACGACCGCCAGTTTCATCTGACGCTCGCCCAGATGAGCGGGAACTCCGTGCTCGCCCGGCTGGTCGGCGATCTTTTTGACGAACGCCACAGCCCCATTTCCTCCCAACTGCGCGAACGTTTTGACAGTCTGCAAACGTGGCGCGCGGCGGTGGAGGAGCATGAGGCCATCGTCCAGGCGCTGGAAGCCGCCGATCCGCTGGCGGCGCAAACGGCGATGCGCCACCATCTTAAAACCTCAACAGATCGCTGGATCGGCGGGTGAGACGGGGGTAAGCCCCCGCCCAGGCTTTACCCCTGCACGCAGACCTGCCGCTGTTCGCCGAGGCCCTGGATGCCCAGCGCCATCGTATCGCCCGCTTTCAGATAGATCGGCGGCTTTTGGCCGAGACCGACGCCGGGCGGTGTGCCGGTGGAGATGATGTCGCCCGGCCGCAGGCTCATGAAGCGCGAGAGGTAGGCGACGACAAAGGCGACGCCATAGACCATCGTGCGGGTAGAGCCGTTCTGATAGCGGTGGCCATTCACTTCCAACCACATATCGAGGTTTTGCGGGTCCGGCACCTCGTCTTTGGTCACCAGCCAGGGGCCAGTCGGGCCGAAGGTATCGGCGCTCTTGCCCTTCGTCCATTGGCCCTGGTGTTCAAGCTGAAAGGCGCGTTCCGACAGATCATTGATAACGCAATAGCCTGCGACGTAATCGAGTGCATCCGCCTCGCTGACATATTTCGCGGTCTTGCCGATGACGACGCCGAGTTCCACTTCCCAATCGGTCTTTTCCGACCCACGCGGGATTTCCACAGGATCATTGGGGCCTTGAATGGCGGAGGTAGCCTTCATGAAGATCACCGGCTCGCTCGGTACCGACGCGCCGGTTTCGGCGGCATGGTCGGAATAATTCAGGCCGATGCAGATGAACTTGCCGGTGCCGGTGACGCAGGGGCCAAGGCGCGGTGTGCCGCTGACGATGGGCAGGCTATCCAGCGGCAGGGCAGCAATCGCGGCCAGCCCTTCCGGCGCAATCCAGCGCCCGCCGATGTCGCCGACATGGGCCGACAGATCGCGGATCTGGCCGTTTGCATCGAGAATACCCGGCTTTTCGGCCCCAGGTTCGCCATAGCGCAGCAGTTTCATGGTCGTTTCCGTACTTTAGATATTGGACCAGCCGCCATCGACGGTGATCGCTTGGCCGGACATGAAGCCCGATTCGTCCGACGCCAGATAGACGGCGAGGGCGGCGATTTCTTCGGCAGTCCCCAGGCGCCCCATCGGCTGCCGGGCAATGAAGGCGGCGCGGGCCGTCTCGTAATCGCCCTGGGCGCGCATGCGGTCGTGCAGCGACGGGCTATCGACCGTACCGGGGCAAATGGCATTGGCGCGGATGCCCTTGGTGACGAAATCGGCGGCAACGGATTTCGTCAGCCCAACGACAGCGGCCTTGGTGGTGCCATAGATAAAGCGGTTGGGGGCCGCGATGACGGAGGAGGCGACGGAGGCCATATTGATAATCGACCCGCCCCCGGCCGCGATCATCCCCGGCAGCAGCGCGCGGATCATCCTGTACATCGAACGGACGTTGAGGGTGACGGAGAAATCGAAGGCCGCCTCGTCGCACTCCAGGATCGTCCCGGCGTGGACGTAACCCGCGCAGTTGAACAGAATTTGCGGGGCTGGGGCGTCTTTGGCGAAAGCCGCGATGGCGGCGGGATCGCACACGTCCAGGCGGCGGGGGGTAATCCCGGCAATCCCGGCCAAGTCGCCCAGCAGCGTTTCATTAATGTCGGTCGCGATCACCTGCGCGCCTTCGGCGGCAAACGCCAAGGCCGTAGCCTTGCCCATGCCTTGCCCGGCGGCGGTTACAATGGCGGTCTTTCCGGTCAGCCTTCCGGTCATTGAGCTTCACTCCCAAGCGAAGGACGGCGGCCTATATCCGCGTCAGGGTCCGGTATTCGGATCGTTGAATTTTACATACACAGCATCGTTGCATATGTAAATCGTAATTTCAGTCGAGCGATAGGCCATCGGAAATGCGGCGGGCGGCTTCGCTCAAGGCGGCAAGGATGGCTTCCGGCTCCTGCGGGTTCTGTTTCATGCGTAGGTAAGGGCAGGTGAGAGCGGCAATCGCCCCGCCCTCGTGGCTATCGAGGATCGGTACCGACAGATCGATGACCGCTTCGGAAATGCCGCTGGGGCGTTGGAGCACGCCAGCAGCGCGGATGCTATCCAGGCTTTCGGTCAGCGCGTCGAGGTCAATCCAAGCGTCATCCCGGCGCAAATCCTCGTAAGCGCGATGGCGGCGGCGGGCGCTCATAAAGGCGAGCAGGCAATGGCCGGACCCAGTGAGCACCAGCGGCTGCCGATAGCCGATGCGCACGGTAAAGCCGATGTGGCTCGTGCTTTCCACCCGCGCAATCACGGCGATTTGTGTGCCGGACGGCACCGCGAGGTGGCAGGCGTAGCCCGTGCTATCCGAAAAAGCGTTCATGAAGGGCAGCGCGGTTTCGACCAGCGACCGGTTGACCGGATGATTAAGCCCTAGGCGAAACAGCCGGTCGGTGACGCGGAAGCGATCATCGCCCTCCGTGCGCTCGATATAGCCACGCTCGGCCAGCACCGCGACCATGCGGAAAATCTCGCCCTTGGTGCGGCCAACGCCGTCGCCGATCTGCTGCAAGGACTGCGCGTCGCGGCATTCGGACAGAAATTCCAGAATATCCAAGCCTTTTTCGAGCGCAGGGGCGGAATAGCGCCGTTCCGGTGCGTCGGGAGTGGGGGTATCGAAATCGGCGTCGGTCACGCGGTCATCCTCACAGCGGCTTGACGGTTCATTTTATATATGATTATCCATTTTACAGGAAAAACACCTAAGCAAAAATCGCCCCCCGGAGGAATCATGCCGACCGATCTGCGCATCACCGGCCATCGCAGCTACGATATTCGCTTTCCCACCTCCTCGCAAAAGGATGGATCGGACGCGATGAACGCCGACCCCGATTATTCCGCCGCCTATGTGGTGCTGGAAACGGACGGCGGGTTACAGGGGCACGGGCTGACCTTCACCATCGGGCGCGGCAATGATCTGTGCCGGGCGGCCATCGACCTGCTGATGCCACGCCTGATCGGCCTGAGCCTGGCCGAGATCACGGCGGATATGGGCGCGTTCTGGCGGCATGTTACCGGCGATTCACACCTGCGTTGGGTCGGGCCGGATAAGGGCGTGATGCATCTCGCTACCGGCGCCGTCGTCAATGCCGTCTGGGATCTCTGGGCGAAGCACGCGGGCAAGCCGGTCTGGCAGTTGGTTGCCGATATGACGCCGGAGGAGATCGTGAAGCTGATCGACTTCCGCTATCTCACCAATGCCTTAACCCCCGACGAAGCCCGAGCCATCCTGACCAAAGCCAAAGACGGGCAGGCGGAGCGCCGGGCAAAGTTGCTCGCCGAAGGCTACCCCAGCTACACCACCTCCGCCGGTTGGCTGGGCTATGACGACGACAAAGTGCGCCGCCTGTGCCGCGAGGGCGTGGCGGCGGGCTGGAGCCACTTTAAGCTGAAGGTTGGCCGCGACCGTGCCGATGACATCCGCCGCTGCCGGGTGGTGCGCGAGGAAATCGGCCCGGACCGCGTGCTGATGATTGACGCGAACCAAATCTGGGAAGAAGCCGAGGCCATCGCCTGGGTCCGCGACCTTGCGCCCTTCAATCCCTGGTTCATCGAAGAACCGACCTCGCCGGACGATATCCTCGCCCATAAGGCCATCCGCGCGGGCGTGGCGCCGATCAAGGTCGCGACCGGCGAAATGTGCCAGAACCGTATTCTGTTCAAGCAGTTCCTACAAGCCGACGCGATCGACGTGGTGCAGATCGACGCGGCGCGCGTCGGTGGCCTCAACGAAAACCTCGCCATCATGCTGCTGGCGGCGAAATTCGGGAAGCCCGTCTGCCCCCACGCGGGCGGCGTCGGCCTGTGTGAATATGTTCAGCACCTATCGATGATCGACTATCTCTGCATCTCCGGCACGTGGGAGGGCCGCGTTGCCGAGTTCGTCGATCATCTGCACGAGCATTTCGTAACGCCCTGCGTGGTGCGCCAGGGCCGCTACCTCGCCCCGACCGCACCGGGGTTTTCGATTGAGATGAAGCAACCGTCGATTAAGGCGCATCTGTTCGCGGGGTGAGGGAGGGGCCAGGAACCGTCAGCCCACGGCTTCCGGGGCGCGCCCGACATACTGTTCGTAAGGGGCTGGATCGGTCGCGCCTTCGGTGGCGATGAGCAGTACGCGCGCCTCGGGGCCGAGGCCCAGGGCGCGGCGCTGGTCAGGGCATGGATTTTCGCGTCCTACCACCCCGCGAGCGACCAATCGCCTGCGCCCGTTCCCCCCTTTTCCACCCGCAGCACAGCGGTGCGCTTTCACGGCGGAACTATCGATCAGCACCTCCGCCGGAGGCCCGCCCACCGGGGCAAGCGCCTTAAAAAAAACCTGCCAGATGCCTTTGTCCCCCCAACGGACAAAGCGATTATAGAGCGTCTTACGCGGCCCATAGATCGACGGCGCATCCACCAAACGGCGCCCCGATTTCAACACATGAATGATATCGCTAATCACGCGGCGGTCATCCGCTCGCGCTTTCCCCCGGGGATCCTGCGGAAGATACGGCGCAAGCCGTGAAAACTGCTCGGCGCTCAGCCAAAAAGGTGCGTCGCTCATTCAACGCCTCCTTCACGAGGCTTTGAGTCATAACCGGATTGGCTTGAAAACAGAGTTTATGAGTCCAGAGCCTATGAAGCCTGAGAAACTACAGTGATCAATCATTTATAAACCTCCACTCTCATAAAGTTTAAAATTAACCATCGGATCATATATAAAAATTAATAAATATATATAGATAATATTTATTGCAATGAATGCAATGACAAACAATGTGCTAACCTTACTCCCCTTCACTAGCGCTACATAGCGATGGGTTGCGATGAAAATAATTAGCATTAGAACTAACAAGATAATTGCGATCTTCGCAATTCCTGTTTTTAGGTAAAAAATATTAGAACTCCCTGATGGAATAAAAGTAGTAAATAGAAATATATAATTAAATAGAAAAATAAAAAAATTCTTTTTGTCATTGAATAATAGTAATCAATTTTGATTTGATTTTTGCCATAAAATATTATCGCAATAACAGAAAAAAAGCTAAGTATATTTCGGAAGCGAAAACTATTATCGCCGTCATTGTCAGCAATGATAAAAACCTCTCTCCGAAAAGCTGAAGATAATACCCACTCATCACGCCTGCCCCCCGACCTCAATCCCGGGCACGACGCTCTTGAGGTCAGCAATCATCGCCTCCCTATGCCCAAACGGCGCCACCAGATCAATCAGGCGAAGGATCGCGCCGCTGTTCCAGTCGGCGGGATGCAGGCGCAGGGTGCCGCCGTTCAGCCGTTCCCGCACCTCTGGCGAGACCTTCCCCCACAGCGCCACGCCAATCGGCTTCTGCGGATCGCGAAAGATGCGGTAGGTGCCCAGCAGCAGGGCCGGGGCCACGAACCAATCGAGATCCGCCATGAAGAGATGCTTATGGGCGGGCGATTGCGACATCAGCCAGCAAATCTCCCCCATCGTCCCCGCAACGGTCTGTTGCGCGGTCTGCGGGGCCGAATCGGTTACAGTCGTCAGATAAAAATCCTTCGCATTTTAACGAGATATTAACGAACACAGCTTCNTTTCATCAGCGGTGCCGCCGCTTGAGTTATATTCTCCAATATATTATTTTGATAAAGATATTCTAAAAATTGGATACATGTTCAGGAATTTTCCTTCTTATGGCCGCTGGCTCAATGAGATTCCGTATGATGCTGGAAATATAATCTCTGATTATGTTGAAAAAAATATCCCATTTCGTAAATTTTATCAACAGTATGATAGTGTCGTGGTCGATGTTTCTGCTTTGAAAGGGAGAAAAATAAAATCTCTGGATCCTTTTCCGATGGGATATTTTCCGCAGTACCTTTTACCAACGCCTGGGATTGTAATTGACGAGGATGATAATTTGTATCAATTCTCCCCGAAACGCCATACTGGGAACTATAGTGGAGATGAATTTTTTCTAGCAGGCAGGGATCGCGATAAACAGAACTTTTATCTCCCCTATCCTCGGCTGGTCGAAATGCCGATTAAGACTTGGCCGGTTAGGGCTGTGATCCAGGAATAACCCCCTCGGTTTCCCCTTATTGCGCAAATTGTCGCAGATGTGCAGTCCTCGAAGCCCTGATGCCCGATTTGCGATCCTATCTTGCGCTTGCCGCTGCCAAGGACGCTAAGGTAACCAAAAGGCTGTAAACACCCGCCGCCGCCCAAAGGCGGGTATCGCCGACAACCGGGAGGGAAAGCCGCTCATGGCTGAGGATATCCGCGACGCCGCGCTAGAGTACCACCGCCTGCCCCAACCGGGGAAACTGGCCATCGTTCCCACCAAGTCGATGGCGACCCAGCGCGATCTGGCCTTGGCCTATTCCCCCGGCGTGGCCCACGCCTGTACGGCAATTGTCGAGGATGCCTCGAACGCCGCCAAATATACGGCGCGCGCCAATCTGGTGGCGGTGATTTCCAATGGGACGGCGGTGTTGGGCCTTGGCAATATCGGCCCCTTGGCGTCGAAGCCGGTGATGGAAGGCAAGGCGGTTCTGTTTAAGAAATTCGCCGGGATTGACGTGTTCGACATCGAAATCGACGCGGAAGATCCGGATAAGGCGGTGGAGGTTATCGCCGCGCTGGAGCCGACGTTCGGCGGCATCAACCTGGAAGACTTCAAAGCGCCGGAATGCTTCGAGATCGAATCGCGCCTGCGCGCGCGAATGAAAATTCCGGTTTTCCACGATGATCAGCATGGCACGGCGATTATCGTCGGTGCAGCTATCCTGAACGGGCTGCGCGTCGTCGGGAAAGACCTGAAGGACGTGAAGCTCGTCACCTCCGGTGCGGGGGCGGCGGCGCTCGCCTGCCTCGATCTGCTGGTCGATATGGGCCTGCCGCTCGAAAATATCACCGTCACCGACCTTGCGGGCGTTGTTTACAAAGGCCGCGTCGAGCTGATGGACCCGCGCAAGGAGCGGTATGCGCGCGACACCAATGCGCGCGGCCTCGCGGATGCTATCGTCGGCGCAGATATTTTCCTCGGTCTGTCGGCGCCGCGCGTGCTGAAGCCGGAGATGGTGCAGTCGATGGGCGAGCGGCCCATCATTATGGCGTTGGCGAACCCGACGCCGGAAATTATGCCGGACGAGGTAAAGGGCATCCGCCCGGATGCCATCGTCGCGACGGGCCGGTCGGACTATCCGAACCAGGTCAACAACGTCCTCTGTTTCCCCTTTATCTTCCGCGGCGCGCTGGATGTTGGCGCGACGGTGATCAACGAGGCGATGAAGATTGCTTGCGTTAAAGCCATCGCCGATCTTGCCATGGCCGAAGCGTCGGAAATCGTCGCCAACGCCTATGCCGGGGAAGAGCTGAAGTTCGGGCCGGAATATCTGATCCCGAAGCCCTTCGATCCGCGCCTTATTGTCGAAATCGCCCCGGCGGTCGCCAAAGCCGCGATGGATAGCGGCGTCGCTACCCGCCCGATCGAAGATTTCGACGCCTACCGCGATCATCTCAGCGAGTTCGTTTATCGCTCTGGCCAAGTCGCCCGCCCGATCTTCGACGCCGCCAAGCGCGACCCGCGCCGCGTCGTGTTTGCCGAAGGGGAAGAGGAACGGGTGCTGCGCGCCGTGCAGCAGGCGGTTGATGAAAAACTCTGCCGCCCGATCCTCATCGGTCGCCCGGATGTGATAGAAAGCCGCGTCGCCCGCCTGGGGCTGCGGCTGAAGATCGGCGAGACGGTGGAGATTTGTAACCCCAACTCCGACCCACGCTATAACGAGTATTGGACGCTCTATCATAGCCTCATGGCGCGGCGCGGCGTCTCGCCGGACAATGCGCGTACCATCGTCCGCACCCGGAGCACCGTGATCGCCGCGCTGATGCTGCGCCGGGGCGAGGCCGATGCGATGATCTGCGGCACTATCGGCCGCTACCATCGCCATTTGGGGCATATCGCCGAAGTGATTGGCCGGGCGCGCGGCGTTTCGGGCTTCTATGCCCTCAACGCCCTCATCTTGCCGAAGGGCACCTATTTCATCAGCGATACCCATGTGCAGCGCGATCCCAGTGCGGCGCAATTGGCGGAAATGACCATCCTGGCCGCCGATGTGGTGCGCCGTTTCGGGATCAATCCCAAGGTGGCCCTGCTATCGCATTCCAACTTCGGTGGGTCGGATGCCCCGTCGGCGGTGAAGATGCACGAGGCGCTGGACCTGATCGTCGAACGCTTCCCCGATATGGAAGTCGAAGGCGAAATGCATGCCGATAGTGCCTTGAACGAGGAAATCCGCAATCGCATCTTCCCCGGCTCGCGCCTGAAAGGATCGGCCAATCTCTTGATCATGCCGAGCCTTGATGCGGCCAATATCTCCTTCAATCTGATGAAATCGACCAGCGATGGCCTCTCCATCGGCCCGATGCTGATGGGCGCGGCCAAACCCGCCCATATCCTGACCCCCTCCGTCACGGTGCGCGGGATTTTGAACATGATCGCCACGGCGGTCGTGCACGCCCAGCAGTTGGAGCCGAAGTAGAGACTCTCCTTGACTTCGCGGGCGGAGGGGGGTACCAAACCGCCTCTTCCGCGAGGTTGGCCCGGCAGGGTCGATCTGGCTCCCGTTTCGGCGGGGTGAGCACGCGAAGGCTCGGGAAATCACTGTGTTTATAGAGTGAGCAGCAATGTCGAAGCGCATTCAAGCGAAGTACAAGATCAATCGCCGTCTGGGCGTCAACCTTTGGGGCCGTGCCAAGTCGCCGGTCAACAAGCGTGAAGGTGGCCCGGGCCAGCATGGCCAGCGTCGTCGGAAGCCGACGGACTACGGCACCCAGCTGCAGGCGAAGCAGAAGCTGAAGGGCTATTACGGCAATATCGGCGAGCGCGCGTTCCGCAAGCTCTACGAAGAAGCCGTGCGCCGCAAGGGCGATTCGGGTGAAAACCTGATCGGTCTGCTGGAACGCCGCCTGGACGCCGTCGTCTACCGTTTGAAGTTCGCCATCACCCCGTTCGCTGCCCGTCAGTTGGTCAGCCACGGCCATGTGAAGGTCAATGGCAAGCGCGTCAATATCGCCTCCTACCAGGTCAGCGACAATGATGTGATCGAACTGACCAGCAAGGCGAAGCAGATGGCTGTCGTTCTCGAAGCGCAGGCTTCGGGCGAACGCGATGTGCCGGATTACTTCGACCACGATCAGGCCGGTGCCAAGGGCACGTTCCTGCGCGCGCCGAAGCTGGCCGATGTGCCGTATCCGGTGCAGATGGAACCGAACCTGGTTATCGAATTCTACTCGCGCTAATCGGCGCGACGATCCGAGTTCCGAAAGGGGCGGCCTTGCGGTCGCCCCTTTTGTTTTGATCAGCGGATCGTGCCGTCCAGCCCGTGCTTCTTGACCAGGGCGGCATAGGCGGGGGTTGCTTTATAGGCCGCCAACCCGGCATTAAAAGTTTGCAGAAAGGCTGCGCCACCGGCCGTCTTTTTGCCGACAATCAGGTAGCTGGCGTTCTCTTTAAACGGGGTTTCGGCAAACCCGATCTTCTCCGTGAGGCCCAGGTCGCCCGCCGTCGCGCGGATCACCGGCAGCGACGAGAT
This sequence comes from Elstera cyanobacteriorum, assembly GCF_002251735.1. Taxonomy (NCBI): domain Bacteria; kingdom Pseudomonadati; phylum Pseudomonadota; class Alphaproteobacteria; order Rhodospirillales; family Rhodospirillaceae; genus Elstera; species Elstera cyanobacteriorum. Next base: position 79,955 of record NZ_NOXS01000026.1, read on the forward strand.
GATAAAATCGGCCCGTCCGACATCGAGAAATTTCAGACAGGCGGGCATATCGTTCGGTTCCTGCGCCCGCAGGTCTTTGGCGTCAAGGGCGGCTTTGATTTCCGGGTAGACCACATAGCCCGTCGGATTACACAGGGTCTTGCCCTTCAGGCTCGCCATCCCGTCATAGGCAATCGGCGCGGCTTTATTGAAGACGATGCGCGATAGGTCGAAATAGAGCGCGTCGGAAAACAGCATTTCCGCCTCGCGGTCTGGGTTCCGCACATAGGGGAAGGTGGCCAGGGCTTCGCCCGCCGCCGTCATTTGGTAACCGCGCTTCCAGGGCAGAAAGCGCAGGCGCGGGGCATCACCGAGGTTGGTGAGGACCGTCCGCACCAAATCGGTGGCGAAACCGCCCTCCGGCAGTTTTTCATCACTATAGGGGGCATAATCATTGCCGGTCACGATCTCGGCGGCGGCTGCGGGTAGGGCGAGCAAGCAGGCTGCCACGATCAGGCGGAGAGAGACGATCATCAGCGCGGTCCATTCTTAACATAGAAACCCCGGACGGGACTTCGATCTTAAGATCGGGCAAGAATGCCGCGCTACATCCATCTCCCTAAAAAGTTGCTAAATTACACTTAGCGAAGAACCTGCGCTAGAAACGCCTCCATCGGCTGCGTCCAAAAACCGCCACCGAAATACATCAGCAGATGCCCGTCACGCCCTGGTACCGGCGGTGTATTGACCAACCAGCCCTGACCGCCGCCCGCGCTGAAGGCGGCAAACCAAGTCTTCGGAATCTCCGGTCCCCAGTAGCTATCATTCGCCGCATATAGCCAGAGGCTGGGGCGTTTAAGGCGGGCGCCGAAACCGCGATAGAGGTCGGCCAGCACATCGGGCGCGCAGCTCTGGCCCGGGAATTTCTCGGGGAAGCCGCCCATCCCCCCCGCGAAATTGATCACCCCGGCAACCCCTGGCGGGTTTTCTGCCCCAAGGGCAAGGCTGACGACGCCACCGACCGAGCTTCCTTCCAGCAGGATCTGCCTGGGTTTCACCCAAGGTTGCTGGCGGGCCCACGCGAGGGCGAAGCGGCTGGCCCACACGGCGTTCTCGATTGCGGTCGTATAGTCGGGGCGGTTCACACAGCCGTCCGGTAGGCGCCAGCGGGTTTCGGTATATTCAGGGTCGATGGCCGCGCTCTCCCCATAGCCGGGACGGATGGGGGCTACGACGGCAAACCCTTTGTTCAGCCAATAATCGGCATGCTGGGGGGCGAGGCCGATCACTTTTGCGCGCGCTTCACGGTTGGCCGATCGGCCATGCGAATAGAGAATCAGCGGAAACGGGCCGTTGCCCGGAGGGCGATAGACGGCGAGCGGCAGGGCCAAGGTCTCCAACCCGTAGCGCGGCGGTAGCGGCAGCTTTACCCGCTCCGTCTCGGCAATGGCAGGGCGGAGGCCAAGCAGCAGCAACGGTAGGCCAAGGAGGGCCTGCCGAAGCCAGCCTAGCCCATGCCGCTTATGCCGCCGCGACGCGCGCTTTGCGCAGCAACTCGCTGGTGTAAAGCGCCAGGCTGAGCCAGATGCAGCCGAAGGCGATGGCATGCCCTTGGGTGAAACTTTCGCCATAAACCGCGACTCCCAGCAAAAACTGTCCCGACGGAGAAATATATTGAAAAATCCCAATCGTGGCGTAAGGGAGGCGGCGGGTGGCGGCGACGAAGGCAGCCAACGGCACGATGGTAACGATGGACGTGCCGATCAGCAGGGCGCTGAGACTGGGGGAGGGGAAAAAGACGCCGATCCCGCTGGGGTCCGTCATTGCCCGCCACGTCAACCAGGCGATGCAAGGGGTAAAGACCAGCGCGGTTTCGAAGAATAATCCGACGAGCGCATCGACCGGCGTGATCTTACGCACGAGGCCATAGAGGCCAAAACTCAGTGCCAAGGTCAGGGCGATCCAGGGGAACTGCCCACCGCCGATGACGAGGCCGAGAACGCCCAGCGCTGCAATGCCGACCGCGACCCCTTGGCGCCGGGTTAGCGTTTCCTTCAGCACCAGCACGCCGAGAACGACGTTGACCAGCGGGTTGATGAAATACCCAAGGCTCGAGTCGAGCACATGGCCGCTGCTGATCGCCCAGAGCCAAACGCCCCAGTTAAGGCCGATCAGCAGCCCGGAGATCACGAGCCGCCCCAGCAGTTTCGGCTGCCGTAGGGTCGCGATCACCTGCCGTAACCGTCCGGTGACGCAAACGATCAGGGCAAGCGCCAGCAGCGTCCAGACGATGCGGTGTGCCAGCATGTCGGTGGTCGGAACGGCCCCGAGCAGGCGGAAGTAGAGCGGGGCGATGCCCCAACTGCCGAAGGCCAGCAGGGCGCAAAGATACCCGATGGTCTGGGGGGAACGGTCGGCGGGGGGCATTCCAGGGGCCTCTTGACACTGTTAGCCTGCAAGCCTAGCAGACGCCCCCGCGCTTTATTCCTGCGAAACCTGCGGGTCAGCCCCCGCGTTGTGCGCAAAGATTAGACAATTTTAGCCGCTTGCTCGAAGCTGAAGCGCGGTTGACGGGGCCGCACCTGGCTGGCGTCGGCATAGCCGAGGTTGCAGATAAAGTTGATGCGATAGGGCGTTCCGGCGAAGAAGGCGGCATTGATTCCCACCGCGTCAAAGCCGCCCATCGGGCCGCAGTCCAAGCCCAAGGCGCGGGCGGCCAAGATGAGATAGCCACCCTGGAGCGAACCGCTTTGCAGGGCTGCGTCCGAGATCGCGCGTTCGTTCGTCGTGTCGTACCAGCTTTTCGCGTTGCTGCCGGGGGCGAGCAGGTCGAAATGCTCGTAAAACTCCAGATCGATCCCCAGCAGCGCGGTGACGGGGGAGGTGGAGACGGAAGCGCGGTTCCCGCGCGACACAAGCTCCGTCAGTTTTGCCTTTTCGGCCGGGCTGCGGACGAAGACCAAGCGTAACGGGCAGCAATTGGCCGCCGTCGGCCCCCATTTGGTCAGGTCGTAGAGCGCGCGCAGGGTCTCGTCGCTGACGGGGCGGTCGCTCCAGGCGCGGTGCGTGCGGGCCTCGGTAAAAAGCTGGGCCAAGCTATCGGCGGGCAGGGCGGCGGCCATCGAAATCTCCAGTTTCACGAATTGTTCTTGTGAAAGCGCTTAAAACGACAAAACCGCCCGAGAGAAACTCTGGGGCGGTTAACGTGCCGTTCCGTGACCTCCGAAGAGGAGAGGAAGACGCGAAAGGCTTAGAAGCCTTCGCGTTCCAGGCGCTTGCGCAGCAGCTTGCGATAGCGACGCACTGCTTCGGCCTGTTCGCGCGCCTTACGTTCCGAGGGCTTCTCGAAATTACGGCGCAGCTTCATTTCACGGAAAATCCCTTCGCGCTGCATCTTCTTCTTCAGCGCGCGCAGGGCTTGATCGACATTATTGTCGCGGACGATCACATGCACGGTTTAACTCACGCCCCTTATAGTCTGGACCTGTGGATAAGAGGGCGTCCGGGTACCATATGTGACGGCGTTTGGAAAGAGAGAATCGTGAAAACACCGAGTCTTTCTGCCTTGCGCATCGGTTTACGGCCGCGGCAATGCCTGCGATAATGGGCCATGCCGTTCGATTTTTCCATTCCCGACACTGATGCCGCGCTACCGATCGTTACCGCCGGACACCCGGTTTTGCGGGCGATTGCCGCGCCGGTCGCCGATCCGACCGATCCCGCGATTGCCCGCCTGGGGCGCATTCTGGCCAATAGCCTCGCCGCCGTGGGCGGGGTTGGGCTGGCGGCGCCGCAGATCGGGATTGGTCTGCGCGTCGTGCTGTTCGAAGTGCCCGCCCGCCGACTGACCGGCGCCGCCGACGATCCCGAACAGGCGCCCTTGGTGCTGGTCAATCCCGTTATCACACCCCTTGGGCCGGAAATCGCGGAAGATTGGGAAGGGTGCCTATCGCTGCCCGGCCTATGCGGCCGGGTGCCGCGCCCGCAGCGCATCCGCTACACGGGGGTCACCCCGGCGGGCGAGGCCATCGACCGAACCGTTGGCGGCTTCCATGCGCGGGTGGTGCAGCACGAGTGCGATCACCTCGACGGCACGCTCTATCCGCAACGTATGGCGGATCTGGGTAGCCTTATGTATGTCGCCAACCGGCTATCAGCCGCGACGGCGAAGTAGGAAAGGACGGCGCGATGACCCTTGAAGCCCTGCAAACCCAGCTTTTACCGGCCATTCTCGACGAAGTGCCCTTCGATGGGTGGACGGATCGTTGCCTCGCCCATGCGGCCAAGCTGGCGGGGCTTACCCAGGTTGATCTTCTCCGCGCCTTTCCCGGCGGGGCTATCGACGTGCTGGCCTATTGGAACCGCGCGCTGGATAGAAGTGCGGCTGACGCGATAGCCGCGTCGCCCGAACTGAAAGTGCGGGAGAAAATCACCCTCGGCGTTCGCACGCGGCTGGAAGCGGCTGCGCCCCATAAGGAAGCGGTTCGCCGCGGTCTTGGCCTCTTGGCGCTGCCTGGCCATGCCGCAACCGGCGCGCGCCTGCTGGCAGGCACGATGAATGCCCTCTGGTACGCAGCGGGCGACCGGGCGACCGACTTCAACTACTACACCAAGCGCGGCCTTCTGGCGGGGGTCTATCTCGCGACCCTGCTTTATTGGCTCGATGATGATAGCGAGGGCAGCGCTGCGACTTGGGCGTTCCTGGATAAGCGCATCGCCGATGCAATGCGATTGCCGACGCTGGTGGCGCCGTTGCGCGCGGGGGTGAAGACCCTGCTGACCCCGCCCTTCCTGCGCCGCCAGGCGCCCGGCCCGGTCTGATCGCTTCCGCCCCGTGCCGCCGCCCCCCGCAAAATCCGCGTCGCATCCCGATGTGACCCAGCAGCTTCTGGAAGAGATTCTGGAAATTCTGCCGGTGAATATCTTTGTGCGCGATACCGCCGGGCGGTTCATTTACGTCAATTCCCAAACCGCGCGCTTCATTGGCCTGACGCCGGAGGAGATGATCGGCTATACGGTCTTCGACCTATACCCGCCCCCCATTGCCCAGCGCTTTCATGAGGGCGATCTGGCGGCCCTGGCGGGGGAGGAGGTTCATCTCGAAGACTGGATCGTCCCCGATCCCGACGAAACGCCGCGTCAGTATCTGTTGCGTAAACGGGCGGTGGAGATCGGCGGTAAAAGCATCGTTATCGGTGCTTCGGTCGATATTTCCGACCGCCTGCTCGCCGCCCATAAGCTGGCGGAGAGCGAGGCGCGCTTTCGCCATCTCATCGAAGGGTCGCTGCAGGGGATTCTGATCATCTCCGGGCGGCGTGCGCAGTTCGTCAATCAAGCCTTCGTGCAGATTTTCGGATTCAACGATGCCGCCGAAGTGCTGGCCTTCGATCATTTGATCGGCGTGTTCGGCGATGAGGCCGAACAGATGATTCTCGACATCTGGCGCCGGATGGTCGAGGGCGAGAATGGCGTCATCCTCCATCGGCTGCCAACTCGGCGCCAGAATGGTCAGCGCATCTGGGTGGACGTGTTTGCCCGCGCTATCCGCTGGGACGGGCGGCAGGCGATGCAGGTGACGCTGATCGACGTGACCCAGCGCACCCTAGCCGAAGAGGCGCTGGAGGCCTCCAATCGGGCGCTGGAGGCGGCCCGCGCGCAGGCGGAGGAGGCGGACCGGGCCAAGGGGCAGTTTTTGGCCGTCATGAGCCACGAATTGCGCACGCCGCTGACAGGGGTGATCGGCATGGCCGATCTGCTGCTCGATACCGCCCTTGATGCCGAACAGGCGACCTATGCGACGACGCTCAAAACCTCCGCCCAAAGCCTGCTGACCTTGCTGAACGATATTCTCGATCTTTCAAAGATCGAAGCGGGCGGGTTGGTGCTGGAAGAAATCGATTTCGACCTGATCGAGCTTTTGGATGGGGTGGTCGCGCTCTATCGCGGGCGGGCGCAGGAAAATCGTACCGCGCTGCGGGTTGAAACCGATCCAGATAGGCCGCGTTTTCTGCGGGGCGATCCAACCCGGTTGCGCCAAATTCTGCTGAACCTGATCGGTAATGCGGTGAAGTTTACCCAGGCAGGGCAGGTGACGGTGCAGGCGGCGGTTGAACCAGCGGAAAGCGGGATGCGGCTGATCCTGTCGGTCGCCGATACGGGCATCGGCATTACCCCCGAGCAGCAGGCGCGGCTGTTTCAGCCCTTCGTACAGGCCGACGCCTCGACAACCCGCAAGTATGGCGGTACCGGCCTGGGGCTCGCCATCTGTCGGCGCTTGGCGGAGGCGATGGGCGGAACCATCGGCGTAACGTCCCGCCCCGGTGCGGGGGCGACCTTCACCGTCAGCGTGCCGATCCGCGCGGGGGCCGATGCCTCGCCCTTGCCCGATCCGCAGGCGGCGGCAATCACCGCCTGTCGGTTGTTGGTGGCGGAGGATAACGAGGTAACGCGCACGCTGTTGCGCCTGATGCTCACCCGCCACGGCCATACGGTGGTGACGGCCGAGAATGGGCGGGAGGCGGTGGCCGCCGTGCAGGATGCCGGGCCGTTCGATCTGGTGTTGCTCGATATGCAGATGCCGGAAATCGACGGTGTTGCGGCGGCACGGGTCATCCGGTCGCTCGCGGGGCCGGAAGCCCAAGTCCCGCTGATCGCCCTGACCGCCGACCCAACGCCAGAAGTGCGGGCGGCCTGCACGGAAGCGGGCATTGATCTCGTGCTGGCGAAACCCATCGACTGGCCCAGTCTGATGCTGGCGATGGCGCAACTGATGCCCGGCCAGCGCGAGGCGCTGCCGCTGCCAGCGGCGCCCGTCGCGGTGGAGGAGGCGCCCGTGCTCGATGCCGTCGTTGCCGTTACCCGCGAAGCGCAATTGGGGCCACTCGGGGTGAAAATCCTCTGGGCGGAGGCCCCGGCCAGCTTTGGCGAGGCGCTGGCCCGTTTGGGACGGGCACAACGCTCGCAGGATTGGGGGCAATGGGACCAAACGCTGACCGGGCTGGCGACCCTGGCCGATGGTCTGGGGGCGCCCCGGCTGGCGGCGGTTGCCCGGCAGGCGCTTCTGCCGGTCTCTCAGCCCTTGACTGCCGGGCAGGCCCAGCGGGTTATCGACCGGTTGACTGCTGCGGCGAAGGCCACGCTCAGCGCCGCCGACCAGCCGGGCTTACCCGCTTAAGTCAGTTTCCCAAAAGCCGCGTGACATGGCCCATCTTGCGGCCTGGACGGGCTTCCGCCTTACCGTAAAGATGCAGCTTTGCACGCGGATCGGCCAGAATCGCCCGCCATTGATGAACCTGATCGCCGATCAGATTCTGCATCACGCAGTCGGTCAGCCGTTCGGTGGACCCCAGCGGCAGCCCGCAGATGGCGCGCACCAATTGTTCGAATTGACTGGTGACGCAGGCATCCAGCGTCCAATGACCGGAGTTGTGTGGGCGCGGCGCCAGCTCGTTGACCAGCAAGTCCCCGTTCGCCGTCACAAAAAGCTCGACGCAGAGGACGCCGATCAGGTCGATGGCCTCGGCGATTTTACGGGCGAGGTCTTGCGCCTTGGCCGCCCCATCGGCGGGTAAAGGCGCGGGAACGATGGTTTCGGCGAGAATATGGTTCTCGTGGCGGTTCTGCACCGGCACATAGCAACTCATGCCGCCATCAAGCCCGCGCGCGACGATGACCGAGGCTTCGTAAGCGAAATCGACGAATTTTTCGACGATGCCGACCGACGCGCCCATCTGCCGCCAAGCGGTGGCGAGATCGCTGTCTTCCAGGATTTTCGCTTGGCCTTTGCCGTCATAGCCCATGCGGCTGGATTTCAGCACGCTCGGGCGTCCAACCTCCGCCACCACTTCCGCCATGCGGTCGAAGGCGGAGACCCCCCGGTAGCGGGTGGTGGGAACGCCGATGCGCGCCAGAAAGTCTTTCTCGTTCAGCCGGTCTTGCGTGATGCGCAGCACGCGCGGGTTCGGGCGCACCGGCAGCAGTTCGGCGAGAAAACTGACTGGTTCGACGGGGATATTCTCGAACTCATAGGTCACCACGTCGCAGTCGGCGGCAAAGCGGGCCAGCGCGTCGCGATCCTCATAGGCCGCCGTGGTCGTCTTGCTGGCGACTTGGGCGGCAGGCGGATCATTTTCCGGCGCATAGATATGGGTGCGATAGCCCAGGCTGGCGGCGGCTTGGGCGATCATGCGCCCGAGCTGACCGCCGCCGAGAATGCCAATCGTGCTACTGGGGGCGAGGATCGGATCGGTCATCGCAGCCTCAACGCCCCGTCTTTTGCCAATAGGGATCGTCCTCATCCTCTGGGCTATCGGCGACATTGGCGGTCTGGCGGGCGCGCCAGGCATCGAGCCGTTCGGTCAAGGCGGCGTCGTTGAGCCCGAGGACGGATGCCGCGAGCAGCGCGCTATTCACCGCACCCGCCTTGCCAATCGCCAGCGTGCCAACCGGGATGCCGCCCGGCATCTGGACGATGGAGAGCAGGGAATCCATGCCCTTCAGCGCATGGCTTTCGACGGGAACGCCGAAGACCGGCAGGCTGGTCAGCGCCGCCACCATGCCCGGCAGATGCGCCGCGCCGCCTGCGCCCGCGATAATGACCTTCAGCCCGCGCCCGCGCGCGTCCTTGGCGTATTGATACAGCCGGTCCGGGGTGCGGTGGGCCGAGACGATGCGCACCTCGTGCGGCACATCTAGGGCTTGGAGGGTTTCGGCGGCGTGGCGCAAGGTGGCCCAGTCGCTCTGACTGCCCATGATGATGCCGACCAACGGCGAGCTGCTCATGAAAACGCATCCCCCTTAAAGAAAAGAGGCGCGCATTATAAAGCCCTAGGCCCCCCTGGCAATGCCAGACGGCGGCGGTTAGGCAATAATATCGGGCAAAAGCGCGCTTTCGAGCTTATGGATCTGGTCCTTCAGCACCAGTTTGCGCTTTTTCAGGCGTTGAACTTGCAAAAGATCGACACTATCCCGCCGCTCGATCAAGCGGTCGATCACCTCGTCGAGGTCGCGATGTTCCAGCCGCAGTTCTTCGAGCTTGCGGCTTAATTGTTCGATATCGTCGATCATAATGCCAATCAGGTCACACCCCGGGGGCCGACAGAAAGGCCTTATACCATGAAAAAAATCGCCCGCGCATCTTTCGTGTGCGGTAAAGCGATAAGCGAGTCTTGCTGCTGGTTCTTGCCACAATTCGTGGGTAGGCTTTTTCCTGGTTTCGGCAGAAACCGGGTGGGGCGATCCCGCCTCACCGTCCCACGATGGAGGGAGAGACGCATGGCATCTTTTGACCGGGTTAAGTCGTTGCAGGCTAAGCATGCACAACTCGAGTCCCTGCTCGATCGGGAGCGAACCCGCCCCGAACCCGATGCCGTGATGGTTCGCAACCTTAAACGTGAAAAATTACGAATTAAGGACGAAATTGCGCGCATGGCGTGACAATCGGACCTTAACGGCTTTAGGAGAGCTAATCGCTGCCCGTCGATCCCTCGGATCGACGGGTTTTTAATGGGTAAAGCGGCTATCGTATGATGAATGGCAGGCCTGCCAGCGCGATCAATCATAATTAATACATTTTTAGATATTTAATTTCACAGTGGCGCCCGACAAAAGGGGAGGGGCGCAATGACGATCCGGGCGAAGATCTTGGCGATGGTGGTGGCGAATGCCACGCTGATCGTCCTTATGGTGGGCGGCGCCTTCTGGACCCTACGGCATCAGTCGGGTGAATTGACCCGTGCCAACCGCGAGACGGTGCAGCCGATGCCGGATATTGTTGCCCTGGCCGATACGATCAAAAGTATCGAGGTCAATATCGTCGAAGTGCAGCAGTTCCTGACCGACGTTTCGGCGACCCGCGATCCCGATGCGTTCGAAGACGCCGAACAAAACGCCAAGGGCTTCGAAGAAAACAGCCGCAAGGCCCTTGCCCTAGCAAAGCAGCTCAACCTGACGGAGCTTATTGCGCCACTCCAGGCTATCCAAGGCGCGTTCCCCGCCTTCTACGACCTCGGCAAGCAGATGGCGCAAGCCTATCTCGATGAAGGGACCGAGGGCGGCAATCGCTTCATGCGCAAGTTCGACGGGGTGGCGCTGAAGATGGCCGAACGGATGGCCGCGCTGGCGGATGTCACCCACGGTGCCGTCGAAACTTCGACCCAGCGTCTGACAGGCGATATGCAGGATCTCGTCGAGGAAGGGGACCGGCTGCTGTCCCTGGTGCTGATCGCCGGTCTGCTGGCGGTGGCGGGGAGCTTGGCCCTGGCGGTCGGCTTCCTCGCCTGGGTCACGCGGCCGCTGACCCGGGTAGAGCAAGCAATGCACCGGTTGGCCGGGGGGGATCTCGAAACCCCGCTGCCGCAGCATCGTCACCGCGACGAAGTGGGCACGATGATCAATGCGCTGGAGGTGTTCCGCACGGCAGAACAGGACCGCCGCGCGCTTACCCAAGCGCAGGCCGATCAGGACGCGGCGGCCGCGGTCGAGCGTAAAACCCTGCGGGAAACCCTCGCGGCGCAGTTCCAATCGACCATTGGAACGCTGATCCGCCAGCAGGCTGAAGCGGCGGAAGCCTTGCGCGCCAGTTCGCAAGCGATGGCGGTGGCGAGCAAGCAGACCGTTCAGCAGGCCGCGACCGTGGCGACTTTGGCCGATGATACCGCCGACAATGTGAAGACGATTGCCGCTGCGACGGAAGAACTCGCCGCCTCGGTCGGGGAAATCGGCGCCCAGGTGGGCCGTTCGACCGATATTCACGAGCGCGCCCGTGCTCAGTCCGAAAAGGCTGATACGGAAGTCTGGCAGCTGACCCATGCCGCCCAGCAGATCGGTGACGTCGTGAACCTTATTCAGTCGATTGCCGGTCAGACCAACCTGCTGGCGCTGAATGCGACCATCGAGGCGGCGCGGGCCGGGGAGGCGGGGAAAGGCTTTGCCGTCGTCGCCTCGGAAGTCAAAAGCCTTGCCAATCAAACCTCTGGCGCGACGCAGGATATCATCGCCCGCATCGGCGATATTCAAGCCTCGGTCGAAGCGTCGGCCGGGGCGCTGAAGCTGGTGTCCGATACAGTGGGCAGCAGCCACGAGATCGCCACCTCGATTTCCTCCGCCGTGACGCAGCAAGGTATGAGTGCCCAGGAAATTGCGCGTCATGTGCAGGAGGCGTTTCAGCGCACCGCATCGGTCAGCAGTACGGTCGTCGAAATTCGTCAGGCCGCCAGCAAGACCGGCGACGCGGCAACCGATGTGCTAAGCGCCGCCAATAGCCTTGCCGAGCAGGCCAAGCGGTTGGACCACGAGGTCGAAGGCTTCGTAAAAACCGTTCTTGCGGTTTAGCGCCGAACGGGCGCCGGTTGGTCCGGCGCCCGTTCCTGCTTTTACAGAGCCTTCGCCTGATCGCGCAGAATGAACTTCTGCACTTTGCCAGTCGAGGTTTTCGGCAGGGCACCGAAGACGATGGTTTTCGGAACTTTGAAGCCCGCCAGATGCTGGCGGCAATGGGCGATAATCTCCGCCTCCGTCGCCGTCGATCCGTCCTTTAGCAGCAAGAAAGCACAGGGGGTTTCGCCCCATTTCTCGTCGGGCCGGGCGACCACGGCGGCTTCCAGCACGTCCGGGTGCTGATAGAGCACGCCTTCCACTTCGATGGTCGAGATATTCTCGCCGCCGGAGATGATGATGTCCTTCGACCGGTCTTTAAGGGCGATATACCCGTCTGGGTCGAGGACCGCGAGGTCGCCGGTATGGAACCAGCCGCCCGCGAAGGCCTTTTCCGTTGCGCTGGGGTTCTTCAGATAGCCCAGCATGGTGATATTGCCGCGAATGAAAACTTCGCCCAGGGTTTTGCCGTCGGCGGGCACAGGTTCCAGCGTATCGGGATCGGCGACCATCAATCCGGCCTGAAGCTGATAGCGCACGCCCTGACGGGCTTTCAACCGTGCGCGTTCTTCGACCTGCAGGGCATCCCATTCCTGCTTCCAGGCGCAATAGACCACCGGGCCGTAAACCTCGGTCAGCCCATAGACATGGGTGATGGAAAAACCTTGGGTTTCCATCGCCTGGATGACGCTGGCGGGCGGCGGCGCGGCGGCGGTCATCACCTCCACCTTATGGGGTAGCGGGCGACGGTCGGCAGGCTTAGCGTGGATCAGCATATTCATGACGATGGGCGCGCCACACAGATGCGTCACACCGTAATCGGCAATGGCGTTATAGATCGACGCCGCGTCCACCCGCCGCAGACAGACGTGGGTGCCTGCTTGCAAGGTGATCGTCCAGGGAAAACACCAGCCGTTGCAATGGAACATCGGCAGGGTCCAGAGGTAGACCGGGTGCCGGGGCATCGACCAGACCACGGCATTATTCACCGCGTTTAGGTAAGCGCCGCGATGGTGATAGACGACGCCTTTCGGATCGCCCGTGGTGCCGGAGGTATAGTTGAGCGCCATCGGCGACCATTCGTCGTCGATCGCTGGGGTGGTGAAGGCCGGATCGCCCGCCGCCAGCCAACTATCGAACTCAATCTCGCTCAGGCGCGGGCCGGGGGCATGGGCCTGCGGGTCCAGCACATCAATCGCGGGCGGGGCGTTTTCCACCTGAGCCAGGGCGGCGGCGGTGAGCGCGCTGAAATCGCTATCGACGATCAGCAGCTTCGAGTCGCCATGCCGAAGCTGGAAGGCGATGGTGGCAGCGTCAAGCCGGGTGTTGAGCGTGTTCAGCACGGCGCCCAGCATCGGCACGGCATAATGCAGCAACACCATCGGCGGCGTGTTTGGCAGGATTGCCGAGACCGTGTCGCCCGCCGTGATCCCGCGCGCGGCGAGTTGCGACGCCAACTGCCGGACGGCGGTGCGCATCTCGGCATAGGTCCAGCGCGTGTCGCCATGCACAATGGCGGTAACATTTGGATAGGTCGCGGCGGTCCACTCGAGAAAATCGACCGGCGTTAGCGCGGCGCCATTGGCGGCACAGCGCATCAAACCCTCATGAGCCATAGTTCCCCTCTCCCCTTTTTATACGTCCTACCGGCCTTTGGCCTGCTTGAGGACGGGTTTATCCGTCCTCTCGGCCCCCGACCTGCTGCGAAGTGTCGCGCGGCATCCCCTCCGCTTGTGACCCGCAGAACGCTATGATTAATCCAGATCGAACCATAACGCGGCGTGGGAAGACAGAAAATTGTCGTCACCCGCGCCTAAAGTCGCAGGGGGGAAGCGATGGGCTATCAACAGGTTTACGATCAGGCGTGGAACGATCCCGAAGCCTTCTGGGGCCAAGCGGCGCAGGCGGCGGATTGGTTTAGCCCGTGGACGCAGGTTCTCGACCGCGACGCCAGCCCGGGCGGGCGCTGGTTCGTCGGGGCCACGACCAATGTCTGCCATAATGCGCTGGACCGGCACGTCGCCGCCGGGCGCGGCGATCAGACGGCGCTGATCTATGATTCGGCGATGACCGGCACGGTCGAGCATTACACCTATGCCGATCTGACCGAGAAAGTCGCGAAACTCGCCGGGGCGCTCGCGGCCCTGGGGGTTGGCAAGGGCGACCGGGTGCTGGTCTATATGCCGATGATCCCGGAAGCGGCGATGGCGATGCTCGCCTGCGCGCGGCTGGGGGCGGTGCATTCGGTGGTGTTTGGCGGTTTTGCCGCGACCGAGTTGAAGACCCGGATCGAAGACGCCAAGCCGAAGGTTATCCTCTCCGCCTCCTGCGGGCTGGAGCCGGGGCGCACCATTGCCTATAAGCCCCTGCTGGATGCGGCGCTGGCCATGTCCGCCCATAAGCCTGCCCGCGTGCTGGTGCATCAGCGCCCGCAGTTGATTGCCCCGCTTGATCCGGCGCGCGATACCGACTGGGCCGCAGCGGTGGCTGCCGCCGATCCCGCGCCCTGCACGCCGGTCGAGGCGACCGATCCGCTTTATGTCCTCTATACCTCCGGCACGACCGGGGTGCCGAAGGGGGTGGTGCGCGATAGCGGCGGCTATATGGTGGCGCTGCTGTGGAGCCTGAAGAATATCTACGGGCTGACGCCGGGCGAGGTGATGTTCACCGCGTCGGACGTGGGTTGGGTGGTCGGCCATTCTTATATCGTCTATGGCCCGCTGCTTTACGGGGCGACCACGGTTCTTTACGAAGGCAAGCCGGTCGGCACGCCCGATGCCGGGGCCTTTTGGCGCATTATTCAGCAGCATAAGGTGAGCGTGCTGTTTACGGCGCCGACGGCGTTCCGGGCGATCAAGCGCGACGATCCCACCGGGGCGCTGATGGGGGATTACGATCTCAGCAGTTTCCGCGCGCTGTTTTTGGCTGGGGAACGCTGCGACCCCGATACGCTGCACTGGGCGCAGGATCGGGTGAAGGTGCCGGTGGTCGATCATTGGTGGCAGACAGAAACCGGCTGGCCGGTCGCCGCGAACTGCCTGGGGCTGGAGCCGAAGCCGGTCAAACCGGGATCGCCGACAACGGCGGTGCCGGGCTGGAAGGTGGATGTGCTGAATTCCGAAGGCCAGCCGCTGCCCGCCGGGGAAATCGGCGCGCTTGCCCTAAAGCTGCCGCTGCCGCCGGGTGCCTTGCCGACCCTGTGGGAGAATGACGCCGGGTTCCGCAAATCCTATCTGACCGATTATCCCGGCTATTATAAGACCGGCGACGCAGGGTTTGTGGATGACGAGGGCTATGTCTTCGTCATGAGCCGCATCGACGATATTATCAATGTCGCCGGCCATCGCCTCTCGACCGGTGGGATGGAAGAGGTGCTGGCGGCCCATCCCGATGTTGCCGAATGCGCGGTGATCGGCGTGGCCGACGATCTGAAGGGCCAAGTGCCGCTGGGGCTGCTGGTACTGAAAGCCGGGGTCAGCCGCCCCGCCGCCGAGATCGAGAAAGAGGCGGTGGCCCTTGTGCGCGACAAGATCGGCCCGGTCGCGGCTTTCAAGACGGCGCTGGTGGTGCCGCGCTTGCCGAAAACCCGCTCCGGCAAAATTCTGCGCGGCACAATGCAGAAAATCGCCGATGGGCAAGAGTATAAGATGCCCGCGACGATTGACGATCCCGGCGCGCTGGAGGATATCAGCGATAAGCTTCAGACGGTCGGCTATGCCCAAAGCGGGGCGGGGGCCGCGTCGTAACCGGAAAAGGATCGGCCATGCAGCTTCAGGATAAGGTCGCCCTCGTCACGGGGGCGGCCTCCGGCATCGGGTTCGCCATTGCGGCGGCCTTCGTTGCCGAAGGGGCCAAGGTGCTGCTGGCCGATGTGAACCGGGAGAAGGGGGAGGCAGCGGCGCGGTCCTTGGGCGAGGCCGCCGCTTTCACAATCTGCGATGTCGGCGATAAGGCTTCTGCCACGGCGGCCGTGGCGGCGGCGGTGGCGCGCTTTGGGCGTCTCGATATTCTGGTGAATAACGCCGGGATCATCCATCCCGCCGAGTTCCTGGACTTGGCGGAGGAGGATTTTGACCAGGTGCTGCGGGTGAACCTGAAGGGGGCCTTCCTTTGTGCCCAAGCCGCCGCGCGGCAGATGGTGGCCCAGGCGGCGGGCGGGGCGATCATCAACCTCAGCTCCGTCAATGCCGTGATGGCGATCCCCAATCAGACCGCTTACAATGTTTCGAAAGGCGGCGTTACGCAGCTTACCCGCAATGCCGCCCTCGCCCTGGCGCCGCACGGGATCCGCGTTAATGCCATTGGCCCCGGCAGCATTCTGACCGATATGCTGGCGGTGGTGATGGATGACGAGGCGGCGAAAGCCCGCATCCTCTCGCGCACCCCGATGGGCCGCTGCGGCACGGTGGAGGAGATTGCCGCCATCGCTGTCTTCCTCGCCAGCCCGGCGGCGAGCTATATGACCGGCCAGACGCTCTACGCCGATGGCGGGCGTATGGCGCTGAACTATACGGTGCCCGCGCCGACTGCCTAAAAAATCCGCAACAGTGCCCCGGTGCCGGCGACAACGCTCCGGGGTCGGTGGGATTTTTGGTTTGTGTTACAAATTTACCCCCGCTCTGCTTGACTTCGCCGCGACGAATCCAATACTCGACTCCTGGCAGAAGGCCGAGAAGGGATGCGGGCGACCGAATGTCGAACGAAAAACGCAATTTATATAAAATTAAAATATATGAGGTCTTTCGGCAGCGCATTTTTGCCGAAGACCTTGAGATTAATAGCCGCACTTATCTAACAATTATTATTCAAATTGGATTTATCGCCTGCTGGCTGCTGGCCGAACAAATCAAGGGCGATTATGCCGTAAAGGATTTTCGGCTGTTCCTATCGGCCTGCCAACTCGTGGCTGCGTCCTTCTCCCTCATGTCGATTTTCGCGGCCCTGCGCGAGATCAGAAACAATAAGAGGCGCTACAAGGACCGCTACGCCGATATTCTCGACGACCGCTATGTACCGCTGGTCATCGGGGGGTCGCGCTTTCATCAGGCCAGCCACGCGCTCTCGATCGTTACCCAGATCATTTTTGTCGGGATCGGCAGCTTTTTCCTCTATCTCAGCATGCATTGATCGCTATGGGGGCGGGGCGCCCCCCAGTTTAAAAATGCTCCGCGCGTAGAACTTGCACGTCCGACACGGTGACGATGCCGAAACCATCGCCCAGAATGCGCTGGCTGCCCTCCAAGATACGGTCGGCGATGACCGGGGTGCAGATGACGATGATTAAAACATTGCTGTTTTCGCCCAGGGCTTCCCGGCCCCGCTCGCCATGCCGCCCGCGCCCGATCAGGTCGCGGATGACCGTGTAGCCGGTGGCGCCCGTCGCATCGATCATCGCCAGCATCGGCGACAGATAGGCGCTTTCGACGATCAGCTCGATTTTCTTGCGGGGAAACGTTTGCATTGGCTCAAGCCCCCAAGGCCCAGCGGGCGACGGCAAAATAGAGCGGCACGCCCAAGGTGATATTGAACGGAAAGGTTACCGCTAAGGATAAGGTCATATAAATCGCAGGATCGGCTTTCGGCACGGCAAGGCGCATCGCGGCGGGAACGGCGATATAAGACGCCGAAGCACACAGCAGCATCAGCAGCGTCACCCCACCCAGGGATAGGCCGAGCAATAGCCCTGTGCCGAGGCCCGCCGCTGCCGCAACCGGCGGCATCATCAGGCCGAAAGCGATCAACCCCGCCTTGAGTTGTCGCAGGGCGGCACCCCGGCGGGCGACCGTGAGACCGATGTCGAGCAGAAAGAGGCAAAGGGCACCCTTAAAGAGATCAACGAAGAACGGTTTCACTTCTGCTTCGCCGCGCCCGCCGGTTAACCAGCCGATCAGCAAGCCGCCGATCAGCAGCATGACCGACCCGTTGAACAGCACCTCGCGCATCAGGTCGCCCCGATGGCGGTTGGTTTCGGTCGTACCGCGCTGCGCGAGGTAAATCCCGGTAACGATGGCGGGGGTTTCCATAATCGCCACCATGGCGACGATATAGCCCTCGTGCCCTATCCCCTGCTGGGTCAGGAAGGCTTGGGCCGACGCGAAGGTGACGATGCTGATCGACCCGTAATGGGCGGCGACCGCTGCGGCCGTTGGCCGATCCTGCCCCAGACCAAACCGCAGGAAGGCATAGGCAGGCAGGGGGAGCAGCAGGCTGAGCCCGGCCGCCGCCAACAGGGCTGGGGCCGCCGCCCAACCAACCCCACTCCCCGCTAAGCTCCAGCCGCCCTTAAGGCCGATGGCCAGCATGAGATAGAGCGATAGCCCTTTGGCGATGGGGGCGGGGACTTCCAGATCGGATTTCACCGCCCCGGCGATCAGCCCCAATACAAAGCATAGGATGAGCGGCGACAGCAGATTGGTTGCGGCAACATCAAGGATCATAATGTCCGTCAGCAGTCAGGGTTAAGCGGCCTCGTCGTCTTGCTGGCGGATATAAGTGATAAAATCGCGCACGTCAGCCCCGAGTTGTTCCGCCGGGGTCAGCAGCCCTTCGGCGGCCCACAAAACTTCAATCGCGCCGGAGCAGGATTTGATCGTGCCGAAGGTAACGGTGGAGATGGCATCCGTAACGCGGCTCATTTCAGTCGCGACGCCCTGGACGTTGCGGGTGATTTCGCCGGTCGTGGCCTCCTGCTCTTCCACCGCCGCAGCGACGATGGCGGCGATTTCGTTCACCTCGGCGATTGTCTTGCGGATGCGCGTCATGCCATCGACCGCGCCGGTGGTTTCATCGCGGATGCGGGCGATGCGTTGAGCAATATCCTCGGTTGCTCGTCCGGTTTGGGCGGCAAGGTTCTTTACCTCGCCCGCGACGACGGCAAAGCCCTTGCCCGCATCGCCCGCGCGCGCGGCCTCGATGGTGGCATTGAGGGCCAGCAGATTGGTTTGCGCCGCGATCTGATTAATAAGGTCAACCACCTGTCCGATTTCCGTCGCAGCTTCTGACAGGCGGCGGACCTGATCGGCGGCATTATCAACATCGGTCACGGCCTGCCGGGTGCAGGCGACGGAGCGGGTCATATTCTCGCCGATTTCCTGCACCGACTTCGACAGTTGCTCGACGGCGGCGGAAACGGTCTGCGCGCGTTCCAGCGTTGCATCCGCCGCGCCCGCGACTTGCAGCGTGCTGGTGGAGCCGGTTTCTTGGCGTTCGGCGGTATGTTCGGCCATCTGGCAAATCTCGCCCGCCGAATCGATCACCATATCAACGACGCCGATCACCGATTTTTCGAACGTGGTGGCGAGCTGGTTCATCCGGTCCTGCAAGGCCCGGCGGCTCTGGCGCTTGCTTTCGGCCTGCGCCCGCTCCAGCGCCGTTTTATCGATCGCCTGTTGTTTGAAGACGGCGAGGGCCTTGGCAATCGCCCCCACCTCGTCCGGGCGGTCGGCGCCGACCACCTCGGTCTCTAGATTGCCGTCCGCGATCTCCTGCATCGCTTCGGTGATGCGGTTGAGCGTGCGGCTGGTGCGGCGGGCGATGGCGAGTGCGACCAAGATAGCGACGGCAACGGCCCCGCCCAGCAGACCCAGGAAGCGGTTCGACCCTTCCTTGCGCTTCTGTTCGAGGGCGGTGATCGTGTTGCTGATCGCCGCCTCGCGCTCTTGAATGGCGGTTTCGAGCAGAGAGACGACGAAGGCATTCTGCTGTTCGGCATCGACCATCGATGAATCGAGGCCAAGGCCGCTGTTCTGGATCGTGCGGATGATGCTCTCCGCGATTTCCGTATAGGCCTTCTGTTCCTTGCGGATGGTATCGATCTGCCCCTGGGCATCGGCACTTAAGCCTTGGAAGGCGGCGAGTTTATCAAAGACCTCGGAAACGCCCTTCAGCTTGTCACTATATTCGGTGCTGATCTGGTTCAGCATGCTGTCCGGCATATTCGCCATTTTAAAGGAGACGAGGCGGAAGAGCGCCGCATGCGCCTGCTGCACCGCTGTCCCCGCCTGGGCATAGGCCCGGCTAACGCTCACCGCGTGAACGACTTCTGCGGTCGCCGCTTCGTCCTCCTTCACAAAGGACAAGAACACCCCTGCCATTGCCGCCATAAAGAGGGTGGCAAGAACAGGCGCAATTAACAACTTAGTCAGCAGGCTCCGCCGATCTAACCATTTCATCCCCAGTGCCCTCATGTACTCTGGAATTCCCCGGAAACCAGCCTACGCGCTTCCTTCTGTAACGGAAAGGACATCTCGCACGCGCACACGGCGGCCATGCGATAAAATTAAGGCGGTAGATGACTCTTTTGCTTGACGCGAGCGGGAGTGCTGCCTATTTTGCGCGCTCCCGAAGGTGTCGGTTCGTTACGGGTCGGATCATCGGGAAAGGTTTCATAGTGTCAAGCCGGGTGACAGCCTTGCTTGACCCGATCAGATGAAGCTGGAAAACGAGCCGACGGCGGTAACGCCTCGCCGCGTTTTTCTGCTGATTTTGGGGATCGCTTAGGGAAGGGCTCTGATGCCAACCATCAACCAGTTGATCCGTGCGCCGCGCCAAGCTCCGCGGACGCGCAACAAGGTTCCCGCGCTGGAAGCCTGCCCGCAGAAGCGTGGCGTGTGCACGCGCGTGTATACCACGACGCCGAAGAAGCCGAACTCGGCGCTGCGTAAGGTCGCCCGTGTGCGCCTGACCAACGGGTTCGAAGTGACCAGCTACATCCCGGGCGAAGGCCATAACCTTCAGGAACACTCTGTCGTGCTGATCCGCGGCGGTCGTGTGAAGGACTTGCCGGGCGTGCGCTATCACATCATTCGCGGCACGCTCGATACGCAGGGCGTGAAGGATCGTCGCCAGCGTCGTTCGAAGTACGGCGCGAAGCGTCCGAAGTAAGAGGGGTAGGGGTATGTCTCGTCGTAGGGCTGCTGTCCGCCGCGAAGTTCTGCCGGATGCGAAATTCGGTGACATCGTGCTGACCAAGTTCATGAATTGCCTGATGTATGATGGCAAGAAGTCGGCTGCCGAAGCCATCGTTTACGGTGCGCTCGATAAGGCTGAAAACCGCGCCAAGGCCGAAGGGTTGAAGGTGTTCCACGAAGCGCTCGGCAATGTCCGTCCGCTGGTGGAAGTTCGGTCGCGCCGCGTCGGCGGTGCCACCTATCAGGTGCCGGTGGAAGTCCGTCAGGACCGCGCCCAGGCGCTCGCAATCCGCTGGATCATCGATTCGGCGCGCAAGCGTTCGGAAACCACGATGATTGATCGTCTGTCCGGCGAACTGCTGGACGCGGCCAACAACCGTGGCTCGGCCGTGAAGAAGCGCGAAGATACGCACCGTATGGCGGAAGCCAACCGGGCCTTCTCGCACTATCGCTGGTAATCCAGTCGACCCGACAGGCGAAGGATCTGACTTATGGCTCGCACCACTCCGATCGAACGGTACCGCAATATCGGCATCATGGCTCACATTGATGCCGGTAAGACGACCACGACCGAGCGTGTCCTTTACTACACCGGTAAGTCCTACAAGATCGGCGAAGTGCACGAAGGCACCGCGACGATGGACTGGATGGAACAGGAACAGGAACGCGGCATTACGATTACATCGGCCGCGACGACCTGTTTCTGGAAGGATCACCGCATCAACATCATCGACACCCCGGGCCACGTCGACTTCACGATCGAAGTCGAACGCTCGCTGCGTGTGCTCGATGGTGCTTGCGCCGTGTTCGATTCGGTCGCTGGTGTCGAGCCGCAGTCGGAAACCGTTTGGCGTCAGGCCGACAAGTACAATGTTCCGCGCATCTGCTTCGTGAACAAGATGGACCGTATCGGTGCCAACTTCTTCCGGTGCGTCGATATGATGGTGGACCGTCTGGGTACCCGCCCGATGGTCATGCAGTTGCCGATTGGCGCTGAATCCGACTTCGTCGGCATGGTCGATCTCGTCAAGATGCAAGCGGTCATCTGGAAGGATGAATCGCTGGGCGCGGAATTCTACTACACCGACATTCCGGCGGACCTTGCCGACCAGGCTGCGGATTACCGCGCGAAGCTGGTCGAAATGGCCGTCGAAATGGACGACGCTCTGATGGAATCCTACCTCGAAGGCACCGAGCCGACGGAAGAGCAGCTGCACGCTTGCATTCGCAAGGGTGTGATCACCTCTTCCTTCGTTCCGGTTTTCCTGGGGTCGGCCTTCAAGAACAAGGGCGTGCAGCCGCTGCTGGATGCCGTTGTGACCTATCTGCCGTCGCCGCTCGACGTTAAGGCCGTTGTCGGTCGTAAGGTCGATTCGGAAGAAGAAGATACCCGTGCGACCTCGGACGAAGCGCCGATGTCGGGTCTCGCCTTCAAGATCATGAACGATCCGTTTGTCGGCTCGCTCACCTTCGTCCGCCTCTACTCGGGCGTGATGGAAGGCGGTTCCTACATTCTCAACACGGTGAAGAATAAGCGCGAACGCATCGGCCGCATGCTGCAGATGCACGCCAATAGCCGTGAAGACATTAAGGAAGCCCGCGCGGGCGACATCGTGGCGTTGGCCGGTCTGAAAGACACGACCACCGGCGACACGCTCTGCGATCCGAATGCGCCGATCGTCCTCGAACGCATGGAATTCCCGGAACCCGTCATCGAAATCGCCGTCGAGCCGAAGTCGAAGGCCGATCAGGAAAAGATGTCGGAAGCGCTGCAGCGCCTCGCGAAGGAAGATCCGTCGTTCCGCGTGTCGGTCGATCACGAAAGCGGTCAGACGATCATTAAGGGGATGGGCGAACTCCATCTCGAAATCATCGTCGATCGCATGAAGCGCGAATTCAAGGTCGACGCGAACATCGGCGCCCCGCAGGTTGCCTATCGCGAGACGATCTCGAAGAAGGCCGAAATCGACTACACCCACAAGAAGCAGTCGGGTGGTTCGGGTCAGTACGCCCGCATTAAGCTGGTGTTCGAGCCGCAGGAAGCGGGCCAGGGCTTCACCTTCGAAAACAAGATCGTTGGTGGTTCGGTTCCGAAGGAATATGTCCCGGGCGTCGTCAAGGGTCTCGAAGGCTCGATGGACACCGGCGTCATCGCGGGCTTCCCGGTCATCGACTTCAAGGTGCAGCTGATCGACGGCGCGTACCATGACGTCGACTCGTCGGTCCTCGCCTTCGAAATCGCCGCCCGCGCTGCCTTCAAGGAAGGCATCCAGAAGGCCGGTCCGAAGCTGCTGGAACCGATCATGTCGGTCGAAGTGGTGACCCCGGAAGACTATATGGGCGACGTGATCGGCGATCTGAACAGCCGTCGCGGTCAGGTCAGTGGTATGGATAGCCGCGGGAATGCCCGCGTCGTTTCGGCCATGGTCCCGCTGGCGAACATGTTCGGTTACGTGAACACCCTGCGCTCGATGAGCCAGGGCCGCGCCCAGTACACTATGCAGTTCCACCATTACGAAGCGGTTCCCCAGGCGGTTGCGGACGAAGTCCGCGCCAAGATGGCGTAACCCGGCAGATCAAGGATATCGATCATGGCGAAGGCTAAATTTGAGCGGAACAAGCCGCACTGCAACATTG